>JBOGIC010000119.1:0-2701 GCA_050744985.1 Acidimicrobiales bacterium | reverse complement strand
ACCGAGCGCGACCTCAAGGTCCGCCTGCTGCCCACCGCCCGTCGTCAGAGTTACGACCGCAGCGGCTGGACCGGCGCCGAACCGGCCCTCCTGCGCCGGTCGGCAAACTGAGCCTGCGGCCTGAGTGACCAGCGGCGACGACATCGCCGCCTACGGCGAGGCCGTTCGCCAGCGACTCGACGCCGCCCACGCGGCCCGGGAGACCGCCATCTCCGCCTCCCGCCGCACGATCCGGGCCTGCGCCAGCTCGATCCGGGCCGTCCACCACCTCGACCCGGCCCTCGCCGAGGAGCTGGCCGACGAGGCCGCCCGCACATTGCGTGAGGCGCAGACCGCGCTGCGCCCGTTCCCCGCGTTGGCCGCCTCTGGCCCCCTGCACGATGCCGAAAAGGAGTATGCCGAGGCTCGGTTGACGGCCGCCCTGACCGCCGGCACCGGGTTGCCTACGTTCGAGGACCTCGACGTGGGCCCCTCGGCCTGGCTCGGCGGGCTCGCCGAAGCCGCCACCGAGCTGCGCCGCCACATCCTCGACCGTTTGCGTGGCGGCGACATCGCCACCGCCGACCGGCTGCTCGGGGTCATGGACGACGTCTACGCCCTGCTGTTCTCGCTGGACTACCCCGACGCCGTCTCCGGCGGCCTCCGCCGCCAGGTCGACGCCCTCCGGGCCGTCCTCGAGCGCACCCGCGGCGACCTCACCACCGCCGTCCTGCAGACCCGCCTCCAGGCTGCCATCGACGCACAACTGGGATCCGCCCTGCCCGCGGTCGACTAGCCTGGAGCCTTCGCCGGGGGTGTAGCTCAGCTGGTAGAGCGCCACGTTCGCAACGTGGAAGTCGGCGGTTCGAGTCCGCTCACCTCCACCAGACAGCACCTGACGGGACGACGCTCCAACCATCCGGCGGTCGTGGTCCGTGGGTGGACGACATCGAGATCCGCTTCACCGAGCGGGAAGTCGCTCAGATCCTCTGGGTCCTCAGCGAGGCGGCCGATCTGGCGAATGAAGCTCAGGCCTCGTCCAATCTAATCTGGCGATGATCGAGGCGACCATGCGGATGGTTCGCGACAAGTTCGACCGCCGTCGTCCCGAGTAGCCCGATACGCTTGGCCGTATGGCCGATCGCGTGAAGGTGACCGAGGCAGTCCGACGCTCGGGCGTTCCTGGCACCGCCATCTTCCTCGCTATTCGCCATGGCGAGATTACGTCCGAGCGCGACGATCAGGGCTACGACTGGGTCGACCCTGACGAGGTGGCGGCTCTGGGCGTTCAGCACTAGCGCCGCCTGAATCAGCCCGAACTCCGGGTGCTCGGCGTTGAAAAGTGCCTGCACCATCTCCACCAGCAACCGACCGGGACCTGAGACAGCGGCACCGATGTGATGCTCGACACCCGTCGTGAGGACGTCACGCGGGCAGCTCGGCTACATGCACCTCTCCCCATGCCGGAGGCAGCGGACGGGCCGTCCGCCGGCGTCGCAAGCGCAAGCGCATCTCCGAGGGAGGTCGGCCCGCGACTGTACCACACATATGTGGTACGCTGGCACTGTGCGGCACACATCGGATGTTCTCGACCAGATCAACGAGCTGCTCGACGCTGACGACGACTCGACGGTCAACACGTCGATGCGGTTGCCGGCGGCACTGCGCGATGCAGCAACCCTGGCCGTCGAACACCTCGGGGTCGCGCCGTCCACGACCGCGCTGACGGCGGCCGCCCTTCGCTCCGCGCTCGAGACAGCCGTGATGGCAGCAGCCCTCGAGGCGCACTACCGGCGGCACCCCAAGGCTCGACCGTCCCTGGCCGAGGTCGCGCTGGCGCTGGCGGCCCAGGACGGGTCCTCGCTCGCTCGCCGGCCGGACGTCATCGAACGCGCAGCGGCGGACGTAGTCGCCCGCCGCCCCGACGCCGACGCCGACGACGTGCTGCTGTGGGCGGAAGCCCAACAGTCAGTAGGCACATGAGGACGATCGTTCTCGACAATGAGGCAGTGCGGGCACTCATCGACGCTGGTCATCGGAAGCATCGGGTCGTCATCGCGCACGTCGCTGGCGTCGCCGTCCGGAGACGAAAGGGACAGGCGGTGACGATCGTCGTGCCAACCGCGGTCCGGGTCGAAGCCGGTTGGGATCGCTCCGACCCGCGCCGGGCGGTGGCCAATCAAATCCGAGTCCGCGACGCAGCTCTCGACACCCGGGTCGCCAACGAAGGGGCAGAGATCGCGCTGCTCACCGGCGTCAGCGTCGCTGACGCTCATGTCGGGGCAGTCGTGCAGGGCCTCGCCACTGGCGATGTCGTCTTTCTCACCAGCGACCCGAAAGACATGGAACGAGTCTCAGCGCCCAGGCCGATCACCGCCATACGGATCTAGAACCAAATGGCCGGCGCTCCGACGCGTCGCGCCTCCATCAATCGAGATCGATGGCGCCGTGCTTCACGAAGCCGAGCGGATGGTTCTTCGGTCATCCGGCCCGTACGAACGCCATGGCACTGCAGAAGACCTGGCCATGCTCGCTCGTCCAACCGCGTGTCGAACGGCCTCAGGTGGCGTTCGGCTCGAGCACGAACTCGAAGTCGGCCGCGCGGAAGGTGACCGCGAAGAAACGAAGGAACGACAGGTGGCCGAGCAAGCCCCAGGCGTACGGCCACGGGTCACAGAATCCGACCTCCGCCTCCCACGAAAGCCCGGCGGCCTGAAGCGCG
>JBOGIC010000118.1:0-6312 GCA_050744985.1 Acidimicrobiales bacterium | reverse complement strand
CCCTACGTCAAGGAGGTGCTCGTCCACGAGCTGACCCACGCCCTCGACGACCAGCACTTCGGGATCGAGGGAGCCGACCTCATCGACGACGAGGCCGCCGCCTTCGACGCTCTGGTCGAGGGGAGCGCGACCGCGGTCGAGGGCCGGTGGTTCGACTCCCGGCCGGGCGCCGAACAGGACGAGATCACACGCGAGGACGGCGTGGGGACGGCCCGCGGCGACGACGTGTTCACCGCGCTGTTCGGGTTCCCGTACGTCGCCGGCCCGGCGTTCGTGGAGTCGCTGCTCGACGCCGGCGGGACGGCTCGCCTCGACGACGCCTTCCGGCGGCCACCCCGCAGCACCGAGCAGATCCTGCACCCCGACCGCTACCTGGCCGGCGACGCGCCCGTGCGCGTCCACGCGCCCCCGGCCGGCGGGCGGGCCGTGGAGGAAGGCACGCTCGGCGAGCTGTTCCTGTTCCTCGTGCTCGACGCCGCCGCCAACCGGGAATCGGCCCGCCGGGCGGCCGAGGGATGGGCCGGCGACACCTACGTCGTATGGGCCCAGGGCCGGCGCACGTGCGTCCGCTGGGCCGTCGCCATGGACACGCCGGCCGACGCCGCCGAGCTGCGGTCGACGCTGCGGGCCTGGCTCGGCGACAACCGAGCCGCCTCCGTCAGCGCCACCGACCCCGCCGTGATCACCAACTGCGCCTGACGACCGACTGCCGTCGCGAGTACTACAGCAGCGCGCCGGCCTCGATCGGGTCCGCGGCGGGGGCGGTGCCGTTGGTGCCGCTCGCGGCGGCCACCTCCTTGCCTGCCTTCCGTTCGCGGAAGATCTCGCGCACCACGACCTGGATCGCCCCGGCGGTGGGGATGGCGAACAGGGCGCCGACGATGCTGGCGAGCTGTGCGCCGATCAGCACGGCGAGGAGCACCCACAGGGGGTTGAGCTTCACCGTCCGGCTCATCACCAGCGGGCTCAGCAGGTGGTTCTCGATCCACTGGTAGATGACGAACACGACCAGCACCGTTATGCCGGCCCGCGGGACTGGAGGGCGGCGAAGGCGGCGGTGGGCACGGCGGCGATGAGGCCCCGATCTGGGGCAGGAGGGTGACCATCGCCACCCAGACGCCGAAGACGAAGGCGTAGGGCACGCTCAGCAGGTAGAGCGTCGTGGCCATCACGGTCCCGGCGATGGCCGCCGTGAACAGGCTGCCGAGCACGTAGCCGGTGAGAGCTCGAGCCACCTCGCGCCCGACCCGCCGCACCCGCTCGGCGCGCGCGCCGTCGAGCTGGGAGACCACGGCGTCGACGGCCTTGGGCCCCTCGAGCATGATCATGAACGTGAGGACCGCCAGCAGCATCACCAAGGCGACGCCGCCCAGCACCCGTTGCAGGGTACGCAGCGCCGGGCCCCCCGCGTTGCTGAGAACGTCGGTCAGCTTGGGTGCGTTGCCGCTGACCCACTGGTCGACCTCGTAGCGCCGCAGCACCTCGCCGACGAGCCCGTCGTCGGTCTGCGCCTGCTGCACGATCTGCGGCGCGTCGGCGGCGAAGTTGCGGGCCGCCTGCACCAGCGGCGTCAGGAACAGCGACGACAGCACCACCGTGATGAGCAGCCCGGTGAGGAAGACGGCGGCGATGACCAACCCCCGCGGGAGGTGCAGCTTGCGGCGCACGGCGTCGACGACCGGGCCGAGGACCACGGCGAAGAACGTCGCAACCAGGACCAGGACGATGAGCTTCTGGAGCTTCCAGAGCAGCCCCACGCCCGCTTGGATGGCCAGGATCACGAGGAAGCCGGCGGCGACGTTCCACAGGACGAACGGCGACACACGTCGGGCCCGGTCCTTGCGCCCGTGGGCGACGCCGTTGCCGTTCATCCAGACGGCCATCTCGGCCATCTCATACCCGGCGGACGAGCGGTCCATGCGGTTTGGCGGCTCCGTGCGCCCGCACTACCATTGGACGAACGCACGTTCGCACCAAGGAGGTCCGATGGCGGACGTCAAGCCCATTCCCGACAATTACCCCCGCGTCACCCCCTACCTGTCGATCTCCGGTGCCGCCGAGGCCATCGATTTCTACACCAGCGTCCTCGGGGCGACCGAGCGCGGCCGCATCCCGGGCCCGGACGGCACGATCGGCCACGCCGAACTGGTCCTCGGCGACTCGATGATCATGCTCGCCGACGAGGTGCCGGCGTTCGGTAACCGCAGCCCCAAGACCATCGGTGGCTCCCCTGTGACCATCAGCGTCTACGTCGAGAACGTCGACGACATCCTCGCCCACGCCGAGAAGGCGGGCGCCACCATCACCCAGCCCGCGACCGACCAGTTCTACGGCGACCGCAGCGGGCAGTTCGAAGACCCCTTCGGGCACCGCTGGAGCATCGCCAGCCACATCGAGGACGTGCCGCCCGACGAGATGGAGAAGCGGGCCGCGGCGATGATGGGCGGAAGCTGAGTATCACCGTGCCTACCGGCCGCATCTAAGGGGTACAGCGTAAGAAAGCGCTTCAAGCCGAGCCGAAGTTCTGTCGAGACAATCAACAGACAGGCTCGAATCCCAGAGGGACGGTCGGCGAATGATCATCAACAAGCGCAAGGAACTTCGGGGACTCGAGGGGCGGACGGTCAACCTCGCGCTGATCGACGGCTCCCGCCTCGATGACGTGGCCCTCGTGTCGGCCCGCAGCCGCACGGTGTGGATCTACACCAACGGCGAGGACGCCTTCCTTCCCGTCGACAACGTCGTCGACGTGTGGGAATCCCTCCCGGTGCGCTCCGCGGCCTGACAGGACATTCAAGGAAACCGGCCTCCCTGCCGACACCCCCGGCATGGGAACGCCGCCTCGCTCACTCCGTCGCCGTTGGGTCTACTTCGCCGCACGGTTGATCGAGGTGCTCTGGTGGTGCCCGTGCGAGTACAACAACATCGCCACCTACCGGTGCCGCTACTGCGGCAGGAAGCCGCCCCGTGAGGTCCGCGACATGCTGCGGGCCGTCCCCATGCCCGAGGTCGAGTCCGTCTAACCGCCTGGAACGCGGCGTCCCGATATGAGGTGGGGGACGATCCGCACGCAGTGGTCGGCCGGCGCCGGCAACCACGTGGGCGCCGCCGCGGCCCGCAGGACCTTGGCGAAGTAGTCGACGTCCTCGGTGATCTCCTCGGCCACGCCCTGGACGACCACACTCCAGCCGGTCCCGCTCGAGATGTCGACCTCGTCGACCTCGAACGCGACCTTGGCGCCGATGGCGGCGTCGAGCTTGGTGCCCTCGCCCGACCGGAACAGCACGATGTCGGCCTGCAGGGCGTAGTTGACGGGCAGGATCAGGGGCTGATCGTCGACGACGAACCCCAGGCGCCCGACCCCCTGGGACCCGAGCAGACGCAGGCATTCCGCTCGGGGGATGATCTCCATGCCGGACTCAGCGCGCACGGTACCGATGATGCCCTGTCACGGTCGGTTGCGCCGCCCCGACCTATGCCGGTTGGGACTCTCTTGTTTCCTTCGGCAGCTTGGGCCCGGTCCGCCGCCCGGGCTGGAAGAGGGCCACCAGCAACAGCGCCAGCCCCAACACGGCGAGCCCGGCCGCGACGCCCAGCGCGTAGCGCGCGGCGGAGGACGTGCCCGACCCGAGGAGCTCGTACTGGACCATGCTCGTGTAGATGTCCTGGGTCTGGGTGGTCTCGTCGCCGTTGCGCGTGTCGTCCCAGCCCACCACCGTGAACTGGTCGGTGGCGACGATGCCGGGCGGCTGGCGGATGTCGGAGTTGCCGTACCACACACCGATCCTCCGGTTCACGGACCGGTCCGTGACCCGGAGGTTCGGACTCCACGTCGCGCCGTTGTCCGGCGACGACGTCAGGTAGACGTCGGTGGCGAAGTTGCCGTTGTCGTGCCGGAAGTCCCACCAGGCCACGTCGACGCGTCCGTCGGGCGCGATGGCGAGGTCGGGGTGGTACTTGCCGGCGAGGGCCTCGGGGGGATCGTCGCTCAGCCGCATCGGGGTGCTCCAGGTCTGGCCCCGGTCGGTCGACTTCACGTGGTACACGTCGAACAGCCAGTCGATCTTCTGGGGTGTGGCGCCCTCGTAGACCATGTGCAGCGTGCCGTCCTTACCGCCGTGCTCGGTCCACTCCAGCATCGGGTACCGGTAGGTCTTCGGCGCCGGGCTCACCTCGGTCACGGTGAAGGTCCGGCCTCGGTCTTCCGACCGCGACACGAGCACGGCGGTGTCGTCCATCTGCGGGCCGGGGCCGAACCGGGCGTTCCAGACCGCGTACAGCGTGCCGTCGTCGTCGAGCGTCATGTCGGGCCAGTAGTACATGATCCGGTTCTGGTGAGGCGTCTCGGCCATCCCGGCGCCTTGGGCCAGGCGACCGCGGTTGGTGTTGTCGTCGAAGTACCCGGCCGTGAGGTCGGCGGGGGCGCCGAAGGTCCGGCCGCCGTCGGTGGAAACGGCCAGCCGCAGTCCCTGCCGGTCCCGGTAGGTGACCTTCCAACCGATGTAGACGATGTCGTCGGGCCCGTGCTGGGCGTCGACGGCGATGCTCGACACCGGCCGGTTGTTCTCCTGTTGGTCGCCCGTGAAGCCCGTGGCGTCCTTGACGACAGTCGTCTCCCACGACTCGCCGAGGTCGTTCGAGCGCGAGAGGACCACGCTGACGTTCCCACGCCAGCCACCTCCCGTGCCGATGGGCCAGTCGCTGGCGGTGTCCGCCACGTCCCAGCCGGCGTAGGTGTAGTAGAGCGTGCCGTCCCGCCCGAAGGCGAGGTCGGCCTGCCGGGGCCCGGTCTCGGTCTGGAAGCAGAACGGGAAGCGCGTCGCGGCCGGTGACCCCTCGGGACGCACCCACGTCTGCCCGGCGTCGTTCGAACGCAGCAGGCCGCATGTCCGGCTCCGGATCTCGGCGGCCACGGCCACCATGGTGCGCGGGTTCTCGGGGTCGACGGCGACCACGGGGCTGGCGTACACCTTGGTCGGGTTGACGTCGCCCAGCGTGGCCGGCACCGCTTGGGTGACCCGGGCGGGATCACGCGCGCCGGCGACCGACGCGTTGCCGGCCAGCAGCGCGGCGACGAGGCCGGCGGCCACCAGAGGCCCGGCGCGACGGCGTGTGACGCTCGTCACGATGCCACCGGCTGCGGCGGCCGGCGACGCCGCGACAACCCGACCAGCACGATGCCAGCGACGAAGGCTCCGACGCCTACGGTTGCCACGCCCACCAGGGCCACCTGCGACAGCGGCACGGCGTCGCGCTCGAGGGGTGCATCCGGACGCACCTCGAGCTCGAGCCCGGTCGGGGCGACCAGCGGTGCGCCACCCGGGCCCGCGACGAGGATGGCTGCTCGCCCGGGGAATCGAGTCGGCTTGCCGCGCTCGTCCTGGTGCATGGCGAACAGGACATAGCGGCCCGCCGGGGTGCCGGGCGGGATGCGCACAGTCCCACTGATGTCGTTGTTGCTCGTAGGTTCGAGGCGAGCCAGTTCCGGACCGTCCACGGCGCCGAACCGCACGACGGCGGTCTTCGTGTACGAGAACCCCGAAACGGTCACGTCGGTCCCCGGAGCCGCGAGCTGCGGTTGGACCATCAGCATCGAGAAGTTGTGCCGCGCGGCCGCCGGTGACCCCGGCCACAGCACGAGCGTGCTCGCGAGCACGGGCACGGCAACCAGGGCAGCCGCCCGCCGGCGCGTCGTATGACGGTCATGGAGCTTCGCCCTTTTCCGCATGTCCCTCCCCGCACCGACGGTTCCCGGACCCTACCCCCGGGACCTGCCCAGCGGCACGGGCGGCAACCGACACATACGTATGTGCGATCACCCGACGAGGCGCCGACCGCTCACCGTGGCGTTGGTCATGCGGACGGTATGGGATCGCCGGCTCGGCACCCACGACTGCAGCCCACGCCCCTCCAAGCGCGCCAGGTCGCGCGGGTGGGTGACGAGGGTCGCCACGCCGGTGACGAGCACGCTCCACCCCCAGTGCGCCGCAGGATCGACACCGTCGGCTTGGAACGCCATCACGCTCTGGCCCACGGCCGCGCCGAGCTTGGAGCCCGTCCCGGTGCGGAACACGACCTCGCCGTCGACTACCACGAAGTTCACCGGAAAGACCAGGGGAACGGCGTGCGTGCAGAACGCCACCCGCCCCACCGGCGCCGTTTCCAGCAATGCGAAGCACTCCTCCGCCGAGAGGATCTCGAGGCCGTTCCTGTCCGTCCTCACGCCTCACCCGGGGGCGGTGGGTTCGTGTCGCGGGAGATCGCCGGGAAGCGATCGGGGAGGATGCGGGCCCGCACGTCGTCGGGGATGCT
>JBOGIC010000117.1:0-6582 GCA_050744985.1 Acidimicrobiales bacterium | reverse complement strand
CCGACGTCGAGGCCGGGGAAATCGAAGAAGGCCAGCAGGTTGCCGTGGCCGATGTCGAAGAAGAAGTGGTTCGAGCCGCGGTAGTCCCGGTTCTCGAAGATCTCGGTGAGCGGGAACCCGAGGAGGTCCTGGTAGAAGCGGACCGTGCGCTCCACGTCCGACGACAACAGGGCGAGGTGGTGCACGCCGCGGGCGGTCGAGGGTGGACGGTCGGCCGCCGGGCGCACGTGGGCGTCCCGGATGCGGGCCCGCTCGACCTCGATGCGGTCGTAGTCGATGCTCATGCTGAGCGACCTCCAGTCGTCGATGGCGCTTCCAACACGGCGGCGACGGCTTGGCCGACGCCGATGCAGATGGCCGCCAGGCCGTAGCCGCCCCCTCGGCGTCGCAGCTCCCACGCCAGCGTGCTGAGGATGCGGGCCCCGGAGCACCCCAGGGGGTGGCCGATGGCGATGGCGCCGCCGTTGGGGTTGACGATGGCCGGATCGAGCTCCGGCCACTGGGCCAGGCAGGCGAGCGCCTGGGCGGCGAACGCCTCGTTGAGCTCGACGGCGGCGAGGTCGCCCCAGCCGATCCCGGCCCGCTTCAAGGCCTGCTCGGCCGCCGTCACGGGGGCGATCCCGTACCACTGGGGCTCGACGGCCGTCGTGGCGCGGGCGACGATGCGGGCGAGGGGCTGGATGCCGGTGCGGTTGATCGCCGCCTCGTCGCCGAGCAGGAGGGCAGCCGCGCCGTCGCTCAACGGTGACGAGTTGCCGGCGGTGACCGTGCCGCCGTCGGGCCGGAACGGCGTGCGCAGGCGGGCCAGCGCGTCGAGTGACGTGTCGGGCCGGATCCCCTCGTCGCGGGAGAGGGTGCCCACGACCGCCGCCCGCTCGTCGTCGAAGCGCCCCGCGTCCCATGCCGCCCGCGCCTTGCGGTGGCTGGCCAGGGCGAAGGCGTCCTGATCGTCGCGGCTGATGCCGTCGCGGTCGGCCAGCAGCTCCGCCCCCTCGCCCAGGGCGACCCTCCACCGAGCGGGCATGTCGGGGTTGACCAGCCGCCAGCCGAGGGTCGTCGGCTGGGGCTCGTCCTCCTTGGCGATCGCGACCCACGGGGCCCGGCTCATCGACTCGACGCCGCCGGCGATGCACATCGACGCGTCGCCGATGGCGACGGTGCGGCTGGCCTGGAGCACCGCCTCGAGGCCCGACCCGCACAGGCGGTTGACGGTGACACCGGGCACCGTGACCGGGAGGCCGGCGAGCAGCCCGGCCATGCGGGCGACATTGCGATTGTCCTCTCCGGCGCCGTTGGCGTCGCCGACGACGACGTCGTCGATGCTCACCGGGTCGACACCCGGGTGACGAGCGACGAGGGCACGAATCGCGGCCGCGGCGAGGTCGTCGGGGCGGATGCCGGCGTATGCACCCCGGTAGCGTCCGATCGGCGTACGCACGGCGTCGAGCACGAACACCTCAGGCATGCCTACAGTCTCCCAGCCCTCCGGGAGGTAAAGATGAGTTCCCATCCGCCCGGCAACGAGCCCGGTCCCGAGCCTTTCATCCTCACGATCGGCGACATCGGCGTGTCGCGGCACTGGGTGGTCACGCCCAATGGCACGGCGGCGCTCCCGGGCTCGCAGTGGATCGCGAGGGACATGTCGCGCACGGAGACGAAGATCCCGACGTGGGCGATCGTGATGGCGATCATCTTCGCCTTCTTCTGCCTGATCGGGCTGTTCTTCCTCCTGGCCAAGGAAACCGTGACGACGGGGTACGTGGAGGTCAGCGTCAACAGCGGGTCGCTGTACCACGTGACCCAACTGCCCGTCTCGCACCCGGCGGACGTTCAGCAGATCCGCGGCCTGGTCAACCAGGCCCAGTCCCTGGCGGTGTCCACCGGCATCTGATGGGCGTTCTGCGCGAGCCCGAGGTCCGGGCGCTGCGGCGGGCCGCCGGGATCGTGCTGGCGGGTGGGGCTCTTGTGTCGGTGGTGCCGGGACGGCTCCCCGTCGTGTGCCCGTTCCGCCGCCTCACCGGCCGGCCGTGCCCCCTGTGCGGGATGACGACGAGCGTCGTGCGCGCGATTCGGCTCCAACCGGTGCAGTCCGTGCACGCCCACCCGCTCGGCCTCCCCGTGGCCCTGGCGGCCGCCGGGCTCGTCATCGCCCGGCCCGATCGCCTGCGGGTACCGGCACCGGGCGTGCTGCTGGCCGGCGTGGCCGGCGCGTGGGCCGTCACACTGCGCCGATTCGCTCGAAGCCGGCGCCCGCGGGGCCGGTAGAGTGGGTACGGCCACGTCGGAGTGGCGGAATAGGCAGACGCGCCAGGTTGAGGGCCTGGTGCCCGCAAGGGCGTAGGGGTTCAAGTCCCCTCTCCGACACCAGGTAACTCTCCACGCACTCTCCGCACTGACGACCTCGGAGCCGTCAGGACGGCGCGTGCAGGTGGCAACGGCCGACCGGCGCTTCGTCGTAGACATGTCGCCGGAGGCCTGACCTGGCTTGTTGCCCCGGGGACTCCAGATAACCGTCTGTCGCGCTCGCGAAAGGCAGCAGCGCGAGTCCCGGCCGGCGACACGGTGCGTTTTCCACCGGCGTTCGGGACGTCCGGACATCACCATTGCTGGCTGGCCATATGGGACCTGGCCTCGGAGGTGCCTTCCGGCTCTCGCCCGAGATCAGATCCGTTGGATCAGGACCGGTGTCGGAGGTTGGTCGGCAAGGTGGCGCAGGTCCTCGACGTCGGAGGTGAGGACCGTGGCCTTACCCCTGGAGGCGACGACCACCAGATGGGCGTCGACCACATCGGAGGCGGAGGCCTTGCCTAGGAGAGCGCCGACCTCGTGGGAGTCATCCCGGGCGAAGCCGACGATGTCGCAGCCCCGCAGCATGCGCCGTAGCTGCACCTGTCGTGGGGAGCGGCTGACCTGGGCGACGACAGGTGCGGTCGTCCGCGGGATGAGCCCAAGTTCCAAACGGGCCCGATGATCGGCCCACACGTCGCGCTCGTCGCGTTCGGCAGCCACGAACACGCCGGCGTCGTACATGAAGCTCACGCCGGTCGCGCCTGGGAGGAGGCGCCGACATCACTGGCGACACGGCGGCGAGCAGCATCGAGCTCAGCCGCGGTGAGGTGGCCATGATCCTGCTCCCACTCAGCGACGGCCCGCAGCCCGTCTCGCAGGAGTAGCGCCCGGCGGGCCGCCTCGGTCATCCAGGCCGAAACACTGACCCCCTCCTCGGTGGCGGCGGCGAGGACCTGCTCGTGCACACCGGCGTCGACGGTGATCGCAAGCTTGGGTGAGGGTCTTCCGCGTGGCATGCTCATACTCTACTACTGTCGTAGTAGTGTTTGGCGAGGCCCTCGGGCGAGTCAGCCGAAGCGCGCGCCGAGCCGGCGGTATGGGCGCCCGCGTCGGTTTGGTTCAACCCGGGGTTATGGGCGCCTCAGCGATGTGTCTGGACCTGAACGCCCGGGAGGTCCGCGAAGGCGGCGTCATCGGCGCTGACGACCGTGCGGGAGGTAGCCCTCGCAGTTGCGGCGATGATCAGGTCGTGGGCCCCGCGAGGCCTTCCCTGGTGTCGGACATGAACGAGCAGCTCGGCGTGAACCCCCGCCACAGCGCGGCCGTAGTCGAGGACGGGGATCACGGCCAAGACGTCTTCAAGAAAGGCGAGGCGGGCCGCTCGCTTCTTCCCCGCGGACAGGAGCACACCGACTCGCAGCTCCGCCGCGGTGATGGCGGCGATCGCCACCTCGTCGTCGTCGCCGACAGCATCGTCGAGCTCGCTTGCGGAGCGTTCCGCATCGATCAGGAATGTTGTGTCAAAGAGGAGCCTGGTCAGGGCCGCTCTTCGATCTCGACGATCGACCGGATGGCGGCCAGGTCTTCCGACCACTGCGAATCGGGTCGATGGCGGCGGAGCAGCGCCTTAACGTCGGCGCCGTGCCCGTCATTCATCGGCTCCAGGATCGCGATCGCCTTACCTCGACGGACGATGGTGACGCGCTCGCCACGGTGTTCCACGGCGTCGAGAAGGTCGGCGAAGCTCCGTGCCGCTTCGGTGGCTGTGATCTCCAACACGAGATCAGATTATCAGATGACCGGCAGGAAGGGGCCAGACCGACCACCGCCAGCGCGCACGGAGCCGGCGTTCTGGGACGGGGCCGGAGGAGATGAGTCTCGTGGTTATGAGCGATACCCGCGTTGTCGGGCGCGACGAGACCGGTCGGTGTCGTCCGTACGGACTACCGGGCATGACGCAGGCAACTGGCGACCAGCGACTTCCCCGTCACGGTCCCGACCTCGCTGCGGAATGCCGCCACGAGGTCTCGGTACCGCTCGCTCGCGCCAGGGACGTTGCCGAAATGCGGTTCGTGATGGTCGCGTGCCCACGCATACAGCGGGTTCGTGCGTTCCTCGGTAGCAGCGACCGCGGCAAGGCTCCCACGCCCGCGATGGATCACGTAGCCGTCAGCGGTGAACCCGAACGGCATCGTGACAAGCCCGGCCGCCCTGGCAGAGAGGAGCGTGTCGTGGATCGGATCGCCACCGGCGGAGAAGGGCGTGAGCGGCGGTCGCCACACCCGAGCGGGACGTAACAGAAGCGAGTAAAGCCCGAGCGTCTCGCACTGGTGCCACGGGTCCCAGCCGGGTTCGCCGACGAGCGCCGGATCCGAGCCCTCGACGACCGCAAGCGCCTTGGAAAGCGTGTCGGGGCGAGCGACGACGCAATCCGAGTCGAGCACCCAGACCCACTGCGCCGACGGTCCTCGGCGACTGGCGAGCCAGGACAGCGCCTGATGGAGCGCAGGTCCGTGGAAGGCGTTGGCGTCGTTGGCGATCAGGTCGCACAGCCCGGCATCCTCCGCCTGGGCGAGCAGTTCGGCTGACCCGTCATTGGAGCCGTTGTCCACCACGACGACATCAAGAGCCCCCCACTCGAGTACTCGGTAAAGCGACCAGAGCAGTAGCGCCGTGAGGTTCTTGGTGTTGTACGAGACCGTGACTACGGCCACCCGCGCCGTCTCCTCCTCGGCCGCCGGGGGCCACCAGATAGCGTCACGGGTCATCGGTTCAGTCTCGCCGAGCCCGCGACGTGGGACCGGCGTACGGGGATGTTGTGCCCCTCCCGCCTTCCGCGTCGTTCGGGGATACGGCCGCAAGACCACGGACCTCTCGGTTCTGGGATGGGACGATGTCGGCATGGATGAGCTCACACGCGCCGAGCGGCGGCTTGTGCTCGCCGCTCTCTGGCGCTTCGACGAACGCCTCGGCAAGGATTTCGACGTCACAAGTGGCGACGACTCGATCGATGCCGTACACGAGATCGAGACGATGGACACGCTGAACTCAGCCGCCCGGAACCTGGGCGGCGATCCCGTGAAGGAGTTCTACGGCGCCCCTGAGCACTGAACCACGCTCTCCCGTTGTCTTCCGGGCCGTGACCGCCACTTCTCCGAACCGCTCCCGGTGCCGGTGTTAGAGGACACCTGCGCTCGGCGTCCAGCGTGAGGGTTATGGGGCGCGTTCGGTGGCACCTCGCAGCGCGCCGAGCGCCGAATCGGTCGCGGCGTCATGCTCGCTGTGCGGTCATGATAGGCAACCTCACATGACATGTTCCCGTTTGTCAATCAGGCTTGCCGAATGCCGGTACCGGACCTGGACGCGCTGATCGCCGAGGTCGACCGAAACTGCGCCACCGCCACCCCGGGCGATGGCAGACGAGAGCAACCCGAGTGGATCGAGCTCCTCAACAGCGCTGCCGCTCTCGCCGCCCAGCTCCAAGCCCTTGGGGACGATCTCATCGAGGAATACATCGAGCACTGCCGGATGCACGGCGTCTCCTGGGCCGAGATCGGAGAAGTCCTCGGCATCACCCGTCAAGCCGTGCAGCAACGTTTCCGCTCGCCTGCCAAGGAGTACGAGCCGAGCGAGTTCGCAGACGAACTACGCAACGCCATGGCGGCGATGAAGACCGTTGCCGTCCAACAACGCAACAACTACATCGGGACCGAACACGTGCTGTGGGGAATTACCGCAGAGGACAACAGCGCCACCGCCTTGCTGAAGCGGCTCGGCGTGCCCGTCAACCAGCTCCGCGAGGTGTTGGCGCAGCGCCTCACGCAAGGGGCATCGCAGGCCGCTGAGCGGATCGCATGGACCCCCTACTCACGCAAGGCGATCGCACTCGCCAAAGAGTTCGCTGAAGAAGCGGGTTCACCCGTCATTGATTGCCAACATGTCCTCGTGGCCCTCGTCGACATGGGACGAGGGGTCGCAAGCGATGTCCTCGCTCAGGCAGGGGCGGATCGCAACGCCGTACACCTGAAGCTCCGGCGGCCCAAGAAGACACGGAAGTGACCAATTGCGCGCCGCAGCCCTCCGACCTTCAACGAAGCACCTGAGGAGGGGTTGCGATCCGTACATATCGACGGTTCTCGCGCTAGCGAGGAGGCGCCTCGGGCGTCCCCGAAGCGCGGACATATCGACGTGGGCATCGCCCCGATGTGCCGGCAGGTGGCGCGGCTGGGTTACTTGGTCGCCGTTCCAGAACCACCACTCGCGCAACACCTTGGGGTGTTGACGTGTCATCGG
>JBOGIC010000116.1:0-5094 GCA_050744985.1 Acidimicrobiales bacterium | reverse complement strand
GCCCGACGACGCCCGGCGGATCGGCGGCCGCAGCATGGCGGTCGGGGACGGTGAGGTCGTCGCGCAGGTCGCGGTCGTGCGCTGACATGGTCATGCTGGGTCACCCCGCAGGGAGCGGTAACGGCGGATGAGGGCGGTGGTGCTGCTGTCGTGGTGCAGGTCGGGCTCGGCGGGGGCCTGGAGCTCGGGCACGATCCTCTGCGCCAGCGCCTTGCCCAGCTCGACGCCCCACTGGTCGAAGCTGTTGATGTCCCAGATCGTCCCCTGGGTGAAGACCTTGTGCTCGTAGAGGGCGACGAGCTGGCCGAGCGTGTAAGGCGTCAGCCGCTCGACGAAGAACGTGTTGGTCGGCCGGTTGCCCGGGAAGGTTCGGTGCGGCACCTGGAGCTCGGGCACCCCCTCGGCCGCCACCTCCTCGGCGGTCTTGCCGAACGCCAGCGCCTCGGTCTGGGCCAGGAAGTTGGCGATCAGCAGGTCGTGATGGTCGCCGACCTGGTGCTCCGGGCGGGCCAGGCCGATGAAGTCGCACGGGATGAGGCGCGTTCCCTGGTGGATCAGCTGGTAGAACGCGTGCTGCCCGTTGGTGCCGGGCTGGCCCCACACGATCGGGCCGGTGTCCCACTGCACCGGTGAGCCGTCCCGCCGCACCGACTTCCCGTCGCTCTCCATGTCGAGCTGCTGGAGGTAGGCGGGAAAGTGGGCGAGGTACTGGCTGTACGGGAGGATCGCCTGCGTCTCGGCCCCGAAGAAGTTGACGTACCAGACGCCGATCAGCCCCATCAGCACGGGAAGATTGCGATCGAACGGCGCCGTGCGGAAATGCTCGTCGATGCTCCGGAAGCCTTTGAGGAGGTCGCGGAACCCGTCGATCCCGATGGCGATCACCAGCGACAGGCCGATGGCCGAGTCGAACGAGTACCGCCCGCCGACCCAGTCCCAGAACTCGAACATGTTGGCCGTGTCGATGCCGAAGTCCGCCACCTTCTCGGCGTTGGTCGACACGGCGACGAAGTGCTTCGCCACGGCCGCCTCGTCGCCCCCGAGGGCGTCGAGCAGCCACTGGCGGGCGCTGCGCGCGTTGGTCAGCGTCTCGAGCGTGCCGAAGGTCTTCGAGCAGACGATGAACAGCGTCTCTGCGGCGTCGAGCCCGAGCAGCGCCTCGTAGATGTCGGTGCCGTCGACGTTGGAGACGAACGTGCACGTGATGTCGCGCTGGGAGAACGCCTTGAGCGCTTCGTAGGCCATGTGCGGACCAAGGTCGGAACCGCCGATGCCGATGTTCACGACGTTGCGTATCCGCTTGCCGGTGTGCCCGGTGTGCGTGCCCGACCGGACCCGGTCGGCGAACTCGCCCATCTTCTCGAGCACGGCGTGCACCTTCGGCACCACGTCCTCGCCGTCGACGTAGATGTGCTCGCCGGAGGGCGCCCGCAGCGCCACGTGGAGCACGGCCCGCTGCTCGGTCACGTTGATCTTCTCGCCGTCGAACATCGCCTCGATGCGCGCCCGCAGGCCGGATCGCTCCGCCAGCGCCACCAGCAGGCGGATGGTGTCGGCCGTGAGGCGGTTCTTCGAGTAGTCGAGGTAGACGCCCTCGGCCTCGAGTGCGAGCTTGGTGCCTCGGTCCGGATCGTCGGCGAACAGCTGCCGCAGGTGGACATCGCGCATGTCCTGGAAGTGCTTGGCCAGCGCTTCCCACTCGTCCGTGCGCGTGATATCGCTCATGGTGCCCGCTCCCGTTATCTCCGCCCCCCGACGTCGGATCGTACCCGTTGGCTGTTCGCTACGAGGTCAGCTCGGCGGCCGGGCGAGGCATGTGTAACCGGCGCTCGTCGCCGCTTCGGGCGTGACCTCACCCAGGTCGAACAGGTCCGGTGCGGGCGGATGGGCGGCGAGGAACGCGCGGGCGGCGCCGTCGAGCCGGTCGGCGCCGACGAGGGCGCGCTCCTTGTCGAGGAGGGCGGCCTGGACGGCGACGGGGTCCGGGTAGTCGCCGCTGGTCAACCTCGCCTGGGCCAGGGAGGCCAGGTCGTTGATGGCGGCGGCGGTCATGCCGAGGTCGGTGAGGGCCTGCACGGCGGCCCGCGCCCGCTCACGCGTCGCTGCCGTCGTCTTGACCAGCTCCGCCGGAAGATCGGGCGTGAGCGCGTCCAGGCCGCGGGCGGCGGCCGGCCCGAAGGCGAGGTCCGACAGCCCGACGCCGCCCCTCGGCGCGACGGCCTGCGCCAGCGCCCACGCCGCGATGACGGCGCGCGCCGGCGGGGCGTTCACACAGAAGCGCTGCGGATTGCCACCGGTCAGCGTCGTGATCTTCGTCGGTGTCGGAAGAGGGAGCGGCGCGGCGGCCGCGGCTTCGCCTCCCGCCACGGTCGTCGTGGTGGCCCGGCCGCCCCGGGCGGTCGTCACCGACGTGGACGGGCGGGGCTGTCCCTGCACGCGACGCAGCTCGTCGACGAGCGACGCGTTGATCTTCTTCACGGTGCCGATGAGATCGCCCTGCTCGGCGAAGTCGACGGCAACGACGTTGGGGATCAGACCCCGCTCCTGGAGGCAGCGCCGGAGCCGGCTTGTGAGCGGATCGCGTCGGTTGACCGAGTTGGCACGGGCCGGGTCGGGCGGTGAGGCGTGCAGCCAGTGGTTGATGAGGAACAGCGGCGCGTCGGCCGGCCCCCGGTTCGGGCCGCAGCTCATCTCGGCGGGCGTCTCGAACTGGTACGGCGTCTCCTGGAACCACTCCGCGTAGGCTCGGTGGTACCACGGCGGGGCGCCGTCGCCGCCGACCTCGGCGAACACCACGAGCGTCTTGCGCGACTCGATGAGGGTCCGCAGCGTGGGCATGGGCTGGTTGGGCTGGAGCGTGTAGGCACGCTCCTCCAGGCCGGCGCGCCGGATCGCGTCGGCCGTGTCGACCGGCGTCGTCGCGTCCTGGATGATCGTCATCACGACCTCTTCGGGGTGGGTGTCGAGGAACGACTTGATGTCCCCGAGGACGTCGGCGAAGCGGATGGCGCCCAGCTCGCAGTAGTTGTGGCAGAGGTACAGCTCGCGGATGGCGTCGGCGCGCGGCGGCGACTTGGCCGCCAGCTCCGCCGCCCGGGCGGCGGTCTCCGGGTCGGCCTCCTCCACGCCCGGCCGGCTCAGCTCGGCGGCGAGGTCGGTGAGGATCAGCGGGGTGTTGGAGCCGGGGATGCGAGACGACGATTGGATGCCGTAGTGCGTGTCGATGAGCAGCGCGCGCACGCCGCTCTGTAACTGGCTTGCGATCGTGCGCACGTGCTCGGCGAAGAGCCAGCCGGGGTTCAAGGCGGCCGACATGGAGTTGTGCGTCGCCGGGAACACCACCCGGTTCAGCGGCAAGTCACACAGCGACTCGTCACCGTTGCACTCGGCGGTGCCGAGCGCATTCGCATGGCGAGCGGCCCGGCTCGCCGTCGCGACCATCCCGGCGCTGAGCACCAGGAGGGCGACGACGACCACCGCCGCGGAGAGTGCATACCGCCGAACCGGTCGCAGCTCGTCACGCTGCGCCGGTGCGCGCGACCGGACGAGGCTCAATACCTCTGTGACGCCGAAGTAGACCAGCCACAAGCCGAGGGCGAGTACCGCCACGCGCAGCCAGAACGACGGGGCGGCGACGAGCACCACACCAGTCAAAACGAACAGCGCGCTCAGCCCCAACGTCGATCCGGTGTGTTCCCGCTGCCGGGTGATCCAAGCCCCGACGAGGGTTGCCGTCTGGGACGGCGTGATCCGGCCCCCCGCTGGGGCGGCGGCGGCCGCCACGACGATGCCGTAGCCGGTGAGCCACAGCGCGAGAGTCCTCAGGTCGCTCGTCCAGATCTCGACGCTGTCCTGTACGGCCTGGGAGAGCTGGCTGCCGGAGACGATCCGCCCGGCGAACCACACCGCCGCCAGCACGAGTACGAACAGAACCAGTCCGTCGACCACGACGACCCAGCCGAGGCGGCGGGCCATGCGGCGGCGATCAGAGGCGAGGGCGATCGCCGCGGCGGCGAAGAGCACGGCGGCGGCGAGGCTCGCTCCGACGACGACCGTCGCGATGTTGTCCCAGCGCCACACCTGGAGGGCCGAGACCCGATCGGTCACATCGGTGAGCGTCCGGTCCAAGCTCCGTTCGTCGGCCTCACCGGTCGGGCCGCCCTGGGCGAGTTGGACCGTGGCGGCGATGATCGCAACCGAATCGCTCAGGTCGAGGGCGCCGCCCTGGCCGCTTCGCAGCACCTCCTGGTGGGCCCGCATCACGGCACTCCGGAAGATCGAAAGGAAGGCGTCGGTGGTGGTCACCCCTTCGATGGCGAGTTGGAACGCGGGCCGGAAGTTGATGGCCTGCTGGTTCCCGGCGAGCGCCAACTGCTCGGTGATCCGCTCCGCCAGTTCCCGCCGCATCGCCGGCGAGTCGAGCAACTGCACCGTGCGCTCGCTGAACGTGCGGCTGTCGAAGAACGTCTGGTTGGCCCAGGCGGCCAGGACGCCTACGGGCAGGAGGAGCCCGGCCATGACCAGGCAGGCGCCTGACAGCCACCGACGCCCGCGGGATCCCATTGGAGGATGACCATACCGTTCGTCCCTCGCGAAACGCTGTCGTCTGTGAACATGCCCGCATGAGCGAAGCACCCGGCGATCGGTGGCGACACGCGGTCCGCGATTCCACTCCGCCCCAGGACGTGATCGACCGTTCCCCCGAGCCCGAGGCGACCCTCGAGCCCCAACGGTTTCGGTGGAAGCCCGAAGAGGACGCGTTACAGCCCGTGCGGCCGTCCCGGCGGCGCGCCCTCGAGGCCCTCCCGGAGGGCGGGTCGGTGCTCGACGTGGGGGTGGGGGGCGGCGCCTCCAGCCTGGGCTTGGCGGGCAAGGCCGGCCTGATCATCGGCGTCGATCCGCTCGAAGGCATGCTCGAGTCGTTCGAGGCGAGCGGCCGCGAGGCCGGCGTCGCCACCCAGGCCTACCCGGGCACCTGGCCGGACGTCGCCGGCGAGGTGCCGCCGGCCGATGTGGCCGTCTGCCACCACGCCATGTACCGCGCCGAGAACATCGAGGACTTCGTCACCGCCCTCACCGACCACGCCCGCGCGC
>JBOGIC010000115.1:0-2849 GCA_050744985.1 Acidimicrobiales bacterium | reverse complement strand
GGCCCAGCTCGCCCTCGTAGATCGCGCGCAGCGCGTCGGCCCCCTTGAACGTGCCGTCGTCGTTGGCCGCCATCTTCCACGGCTTGGACTTCGCGGTCGGGATGTGCCCGCCGCGCAGCGCCCCCTCGTTCGGGTAGTCGGGCATGTGCAGCAACTCGCCGGAGTACTCGCCCGGCGAGCGGACGTCGACCAGCGGGCCCGTGCCGATGTGGCCCTCCACGTCCTGGCGGTACGCACGGATCGGCGCGTCGTCGCGCTCGACGACGGGGTAGTCCGAGCCCTCCCGCTTGGTGATGTCGGTGGTCAGCTCGCGGCCCTCGGCGATCCACTTCGCTCGCCCACCGTTGAGCAGTCGGACGTCGGGGTGGCCGAACAGGCTGTACACCCACAGGGCGTAGGCCGCCCACCAGTTGAAGTTGTCTCCGTAGAAGACGACGGTCGAGTCCCGGCGGATGCCGTTCTTGGAGTTGAGGCGGCTGAAGCCTTCGCCGTCCACGTAGTCACGCACGACCGGGTCGTTGAGGTCGAGGTGCCAGTCGACCTTGATGGCGCTGGGGATGTGGCCGGTGTCGTAGAGCAGGACGTCCTCGTCGGACTCCACGACCACCACGTCGGGGTTGTCGAGGTTGTCGGCCAGCCACTGCGTCGTGACCAGCCGCTCCGGGTGGGCGTACTGCTGAAGCTCGGGTGCCGGGTCGTGCGGTACGGGCATCCTGGCATCGCTCCCTTCGAGTCGGTGGCGGTACTTCTGACTCTAGTGCGAATTCCCGACTTGTTCAGTCGGAATTCAGCGCGAGACAATAGGAGCATGCCGACGGCTCCCCCGCTCCAGCGCATCGTCGACTTGTTCGCGTCCGCGCCCAAGGACCTCCGCGTGCAGGCGCTCCTCGAGTACTCCCGCAAGGTGCCGGCGCTGCCGCCCCAGTACGCCGAGAACCACGACGCGCTCGAGCGCGTGGAGGAGTGCCAGACGCCGTTCTTCCTCGCGACCGAGCTCACCGACGACGACCGGGTCGAGCTGCACTTCGACGTGCCGGCCGAGTCGCCGACGACGCGGGGCTTCGCCGGGATTCTCCACAGCGGGCTCAACGGGGCGAGCGCGCACGAGGTGCTCGAGACGCCGAACGACTTCTACGTGAAGATGGGCCTCGGGGAGGCGATCTCGTCACTGCGCCTGCGCGGCATGGGCGCGATCCTCGCCCGCCTCAAGCGCCAGG
The DNA here is from genome assembly GCA_050744985.1 of Acidimicrobiales bacterium. GTDB lineage: Bacteria > Actinomycetota > Acidimicrobiia > Acidimicrobiales > AC-14 > JBOGIC01. Next base: position 1,632 of record JBOGIC010000115.1, on the reverse strand, counting down.
TGCGCGAGCGCCTGGCCGAACGGGGCCGTCAGGTCGAGCCGCCCGCCTCGTAACCGTCGGCCCAGTCACCCTCGTCGACGTCCCAGTTGACGGCGTCGGGCCCGGGCAGCTGCACGGTGATGTGCGTCATCGGCGTGTCCGGCGTCGCGCCGTGCCAATGCCACTCACCCGGCATCGTGGCCACGACGTCGCCGGCCCGCACGTGCCGCCGGCCGTCGGCGCCGCCGACGATCCCCTCACCGCTGGTGATGAGCAGCAACTGGCCCGTGCGATGGGTGTGCGGGCGGGTGCGGCCGCCCGGCCGGAAGTGCACGGCGAAGACCCCGGGGCCGTGGGCGTCGAACGGTGTCGGCAGCGGCTGGAGGCGGGCCTCGCCCTGAAAGTGCTCCGGCCACTCACCGGGCGGAGCGCCCGCGGTGTCGTCGACGCGGCCTTGCTCCACGGCGCTCTCAGGACCGCCAGGTGTACAGGCGCACGACGGTGCCCGACGGGGACGACCTGACCTGCACGAGGTCGCAGAGCTGGTTGGCGAGCCAGAGCCCTCGGCCGCCTTCGCGGTCGGCCGCGGGGCGGGCGCGGCCGACCAGCGGCCGGTCGATGTGGCCGTCGTCGCGCACCTCGCAGACGAACGCGTCACCCGTCGGCCACGCGCGCAGCACGCCGCCGCCGCCTCCGTGCACGATGCTGTTGGTGGCCACCTCGTTGACGGCCAGCACGAGGTCGACGACCTTGCCGGGGCCGATCCCGAACGACGTGGCCCGGTGGGACACGAACCGGCGGACGTCGTCGAGCCCGCCGCGGCGGAAGCGGTGCTCGCCCGTGTCGGCGGGGGGCTCGGGCAGGGGGTCGTCGAGGGCGGCGGCGAAGAGGCTTTCGCCGCGGTAGGCGGCGCTCGCCCGTTCGATCTGTCCGTGGCGGAGGTAGGGGTGGCTGCGCCGCGCCCCCTCGATGACGTCGCGACCGAGCGTCTCGGTGTCGTACGGGCACATCAGCCACAGCGGCGCGTCGTCGGCGAACTCGAGGTTGAGCAGCGACTCGTGGTGTTGGCACTCGACCAGCTCGGCGGGGCGGCGCTCGGCCCAGATCGGCTCGCCGATGCCCCGCATGGGGACGGTGCCGTCGGCCCCTTGCTCCTCGACGAACTCGCGCCAGGCCGGGATGATGCGGGCCGGGTTGGCGCCTACGTCGCCCATGTCGATGAATTGCACGCCGCCCGTGTCGCCGTTGAGGTCGGCGCGCAGCCGGTCGATCTTGTGCGCGCTCACGACGACGAGCGTCGGCTCGCTGCGCAGCACGGCGCCACGAATGAACGGCAGGGTGCCGGCGAGGAACCCGGCGTCGCCCTCGTAGAACAGCGCCTCGTGCCGGAATCCGCCCACGTATGGCGAGGATGCCGGCACCGCAGTCGCGCTCACCAAGCACGAGGCTAACGCAGGCGCACGCCATGCCCTCATCCGGCGCGGCCACCCGTGGCCGTAAGTTGTGTGGGTGGGCGGTTTCGTGGAGTCGGCGTCGATCGACGAGGTGCTCGTCGCCCTCGACGCCATCGTCGCCCGGTCGGTCGAGAAGGCCAGCCGCATCGGCTACTTCGCGGCGATGTACCGCAAGGTCACGGCGAAGGTGAAGGAGGGG
>JBOGIC010000114.1:0-11710 GCA_050744985.1 Acidimicrobiales bacterium | reverse complement strand
GATCGCCGCATGGTGAGAACGATTGGTGCTTCGGGCAGCCGGGCCGGAGGTGCAGGCCTCAGCCGGCTCGCTCTCGGTCTGGCGGCGGCTGCGTCACTCGCCGCCCTCATCGCCAGCACCGCCGGGGCGAGACCGGCGGTGCTGGTGGCATTCGGCGCACTTGTCGCGACGGTGATCCTGGTGACCGGCCTCCGGCACGAAGGTGCTCGGCGGACTGCGCACACGCTCGTGCCGGTCGGCGAGGACAACGGGACGGTGGTCATCCGCGCGCCAAGGGCGGGCGCCATCTCGGCGGACCTGGCCCATCCGGCTGCATAGCTGGGGGAGCGGACCGGGGTGGGCCCGGTGGCGCTCGGCTCCGTCGCGCCGTGGAGGGGCGGCACGGCGGGGCCGAGCGTGGCGGCCTCAGCCGGACACGTCGGAGCTGCTCTCCGGATGCAGCCGACGGGTGAGACGCCAGCCCGATTCGAGCCCGGCGACCGCCACCGCCGCCACGGCGACGACAGTCGCGAGCGTCAGCGGCGACGGGATGTCGATCCCGAAGAAGTCTCGGAGCCCCGGTACGGCGAGAACACACACGAACGAACACGCCAGCCCGGCGAGCAGCCACCGGCGGGCGGTGGTCAGAGGGCGGGCGACGGCCGTGAGCACCCAGAACCCGACCGCGAACAGCACGATCGTGGCCGCGGTGCGCGACTCGGCCAGGGGGGTCCCTTCCTCACGGGCAAGGGCGTACACCAGGAACGTGGCGGCGGCCGCCACCGTCCCCCCCGGGTTCGCAAACGACAGGACGCGACGGACGAAGTGAGGCTGGGCGCGCGCCGCGTTGGGCGCCAAGGCGAGAATGAACGCCGGCGTGCCGATGGTCAGCGCGGTGACCACGGTGAGGTGGCGGGGCAGGAACGGGAACGGCAAGCGGGCCACGCCGACGGCCAGGGCCAGGAGCGTCGCGTACACGGTCTTGGTGAGGAAGAGGTTGGCCACGCGCTCGACGTTGGCGATCACGCGCCGGCCCTCGCCCACGACCGGCGGCAGCGAGTCGAACGAGTTCTCGACGAGGACGAGCTGGGCCACGGCACGCGACGCGCCGCTGCCCGAGCCGAAGGCCACGCCGATGTCCGCGTCCTTGAGCGCGAGGACGTCGTTGACGCCGTCGCCGACCATCGCCACCACATGCCCCTTCGCCTGCAGGGCCGTCACCATGTCCCGCTTCTGGTGCGGTGAGACCCGGCCGAACACGACGTGGTCCTCCATCGCCCGCGCGAGTGCTACGTCGTCGTCGGGTAGGCGCCGGGCGTCGACCGGGCCGCCCGTCGTGTCGAGCCCGAGCCGCCGGGCGATGCTGCCGACGGTGAGGGGATCGTCGCCCGACATGACCTTCAGCGCGACGCCTTGGTTGGCGAAGTACTCGAGCGTCGCCGCGGCCTCGGGGCGGACCCGGTCCTCCAACGAGATCAGCGCGACCGGCTCGATCGTGGCCGGCAGCGACGGCTCGGGAAGGACCGACGCGGAACGGGCCAGCAGCAACACCCGCTGACCCTCCCCGGCGCGCCGGGCGGCCGCCGCGCCGACGGCGTCGGTCTCCGGGCCCATGGGGGCGCGGTCGAGGAGGACCTCGGGGGCGCCCAGGAGCCACGCGCCCCGATGACCGAAGTCGGCGCCACTCCACTTGCGCGCCGACGAAAACGGCACGATCGCGTTGGCGTCCCAACCCTCGGGCGCGGGGAAGGCCGCCGCGACGGCCAACATGCTGGCGTTGGGCGTCGCGTCCGCGGCGGCGAGGGCGCCCAACGGATTGCGCGCGTCCGCCCCGTCGAGCGTCTCGACGCCGGCGACGGCCATGGACCCTTCGGTGAGCGTGCCCGTCTTGTCGAAGCACACGACGTCCACCCGGGCCAGGACCTCGATGGCGGCCAGCTCCTGCACGAGCACCCCGCGCCGCCCGAGGCGGACGACGCCGACGGCCATGGCCACGCTGGTCAGCAACACCAGGCCCTCGGGGATCATGCTGCCGACGCCCGCCACCGAGCCGCGCAGGGCGTCGTCGAGGTCCTCGTTGTTCAGGAGCTGGCTCGATACGAGCAGGGCGGCGGTCGGGATCATCACCCACATGACGACCCGCAGGATGCGGTCGATGCCAGCCCGTAGCTCGGAGCGGACCAACGTGAACCGGCGGGCGGCGTGGGCCAGGGTGGCCGCGTAGGCATCCGCGCCCACGCGGGTGGCCCGGTACCAGCCGTTGCCGGCGGCGGCGAAGCTGCCCGACAGCACCTCGTCACCGGCATCCTTGCCGACCGGCTCCGACTCTCCGGTGAGGAGCGACTCGTCGATCTCGAGCGCCTCGGACCGCAACACCGTGCCGTCGACCACCACCTGATCACCGGGGCGGAGGCGCAGCACATCGTCCAGCACGACGCGCTCGACGGGGAGCTCCACCGGCGCGCCGTCGCGTAGTGCGACGACCTTGGGCGCGGCCAGCACCGCCAGCTGGTCGAGCGCCCGCTTCGCCCGGACCTCCTGGATGATGCCGATGGCGGTGTTGGCCACGAGCACGATCCCGAACAACGCGTCCTGGAGAGGGCCGACGACGACGATCACGGCCAGCAACGCTCCGAGGATCGCGTTGAAGCGGGTGAAGACGTTCGCCCGGACGATCTGGGCGACGGTCCGGCTCGGTCGCGCGGCATCGTCGTTGGCGTGCCCGGCCGCGACGCGCGCCTCGACCTCGGCCCCGGTCAGGCCGGTGAGCTCGTATTCCCGCTCGTCGTCAGCGGCCGGCAGGGACGCGGCCATCCACGCGAGTTCACCACGACCGGCGCGGAAGCGCCCGGGCGACTCGTTGCGTCAGGGGGTGCCCTCGGGCTCGAACCGGTAGCCCATGGCCGGGTCGGTGCGGAAGTAGCGAGGCCGCGCCGGGTCGGGCTCCAGCTTGCGGCGGATGTGGGCGAGGTGGACACGGAGGTAGTTCGTCTCGTGGCCGTAGGCGGGGCCCCAGACCTCCTGGAGGAGCTGGCGCGAGGTCACGAGCTTGCCGGCGTTGCGGACCAGGACCTCGACGACACCCCATTCCGTCGGCGTGAGCCGGACCTCGCCGGCGGCCGTCGTGATCCGCTTGGCGGACAGATCGACCGTGAAGGCGGCCGTCTCGATCACCGGTTCCTGCGCTGTCCGGTCCGACCGGCGGAGCGCGGCACGCAGCCGGGCGAACAGCTCGTCCATCCCGAACGGCTTCGTCACGTAGTCGTCGGCGCCGGCGTCGAGGGCGGCCACCTTCTCCGCCTGGGCGTCACGAGCCGAGAGGATGATGATGGGCACATTGGTCCAGCCGCGCAGGCCGCGGACCACTTCGATCCCGGGGATCCCCGGAAGGCCGAGGTCGAGGATCACCGCGTCGGGCACGTGATGGGCGGCAACCTCCAGCGCCGCCTCCCCCGTGGGCGCGAGGTCGACGTCGTAGCCACGGGCCCGCAGGTTGGCGGCGAGGGCGCGCAGCATCGGCGGCTCGTCGTCGACGGCCAGCACGCGGGTCATCCGGCCGGCATGCGCACGACCATCGTGGTGCCTCCCCCCGGCGTGTCGTCGACTTCTAGGGTCGCACCCATCGCCACGAGGAACCCCCGCGCCACCGCGAGCCCGAGGCCGACGCCGCCGGGCCGGGTGTCGCCGAGCCGTTGGAAGGGCTGGAAGATCTGATCGTGCTTCTCCCTGGGCACCCCGACGCCCTGGTCGATCACGCAGAGATCGACGTGGTCGGAGAACGCTCCCCCCTCGACGCGAACCCTCCGGCCGGCGGGCGTATAGCGCACGGCGTTGTCGATGATGTTGGCGAGCGCCCGCTCCAGGAGCGCGGCGTCGGCGAGAACCAGCGGAAAATCCTCGGGCACGTGGGCGTCGACGATCGCCGCCCGCGGGCCCAGGCTGGCCAGCGCGGCGGGCAGCACCTCCTCGATGGCCACCGGCCGCAGGGCGGGCTCAATGACACCCGCTTGGATCCGGCTCATGTCGAGCAGGTTGCCGACGAGGGCGGTCAACCGGTCGGTCTCCTCGTCGATCGTGGAGAGGAACTCGGCGGTGGCCTCGGGTGGCCACGCCACATCGTCCTGGCGCAGGCTCGACACCGACGCCTTGATCGACGCCAGCGGTGTGCGCAGATCGTGCGACACCGCCTGGAGGAGCGCGGTGCGGAGCTCGTTCGCCTGCGCCAGCGAGTGGGCGCGTCCCGCCTCGACCTCCAGACGGCCGCGTTCGACGACCGCCGCCAGTTGGGCGGCGAAGGCGTTGAGGATCTGCTTGTCCTGCGCGGCGACCCGGTTGCCGGCCAGGGCCAGCACCACGTCGGGCGTCAACTCCTCCACGAGGTCGGCGTCCGCCGGCCGCTCGGGGACGGCATCGCCGCTGGCGGCCTCGACATGCCAGCCGTCGGGGACCCGGCGGAGCAGCGCGGCCGCCCGGAACCCGAACACCGCCCGCAGATGGGCGAGCAGCGTCGGCATCGGGTCGCGCTGGCCCATGGTCGCCGCCAGTCCCGCCAGCGTCACGGCCTCGCTGCGCGCCCGGGCGGCCTCGACCGCTCGCCGGGCGGCCGCGTCGACGAACCGGCTGACGACGAGCGCGACACCGAGGAAGACCACCAGCGCGATGACATTCTCGCCTTCGGCGATGGTGAGCCGGTAGAACGGCTGGGTGAAGTACCAGTTGGCCGCCAGGGAGGCGCCGAGGGCGGCCGCCAGGGCAGGAAGGGTGCCGCCGGTCGCCGCCGTGCAGACCACCAGGGCCAGGTAGATGAGCAGCACGGTCGGCAGGGTGACGGCGTCGCGGAGGTTGGCGAGCACGAGCGTCAGCAGGGGCACGCCCGCCGCCGCCAGCACCCAACCGGCGAGCCGCCGCCGGGGCGGGAGCGGCGTCGCGGTCGCACGGCGCATGGGCGCGAGGCCGGAGGTGCCGATCTCGTCGTGGCCCGCGACATGAGAGATGACGTGCACGTCGATCGGCCCCGACATCCGCAGGACCCGGTTGATGACCGAGCCGCCGACCAGCTCGGCCCAACGCGAGCGCTGGCTCGCGCCCAGCACGAGTTGCGTGGCGTTCTCGGCCCGGGCGAACTCGACCAGCGCCCCGGCGACGTCACCTCCCGCGACCTCGTGGTACTCACCGCCCATGTCGACGAGCAGCTCGCGGTGCTTCTCCACCAGGCCGGCGCGTGGCCCGGAGAGACCTTCCTGGCGGTGGACGTGGACGCCGAGTAGGTCGCCGTGCGCACGCTGGGCGATGCGGGCGGCGCGACGGATGAGCGCCTCGGTGCCGGGTGCACCCGTGACCGCCACGACGACGCGCTCGCGGGTCTCCCACGGCTCGGCGATGCCGTGGCTGCCGCGGTAGCTCTCGAGGGCGACGTCGACCTGGTTGGCGACCCATTGGAGGGCCAGCTCGCGCAGGGCCGACAGGTTGCCCACCCGGAAGTAGTTACCGAGGGCGGCGTCGACCTTCTCCGCTCTGTAGATGTTGCCGTGAGCCATCCGCCGGCGTAGCGCTTCCGGCGTCATGTCGATCAGCTCGATCTGCTCGGTGGAGCGGACGATCTCGTCGGGGACGGTCTCGGCCTGGTGCGCGCCGGTGATGCGCTCCACCACGTCGTTGAGCGACTCGAGGTGCTGGATGTTGAGGGTGGTGACGACGTCGATCCCGGCGTCGAGCAGCTCGTCCACGTCCTGCCACCGCTTCGGGTTGCGGCTCCCGGGCACGTTCGTGTGCGCGAACTCGTCGACCAGGGCAACCTGCGGGCGACGGGCGAGGACGGCGTCGATATCCATCTCCTCGAACGTCGCCCCCCGGTAGGTCATCTGCTTCCGGGGCACGACCTCGAGGTCCGCCATCGCCTGCTCGGTCAGCGGCCGCCCGTAGGTCTCGACGAACCCGATCACCACATCGGTGCCGCGGCTCGCCCGCCGTCGGCCCTCGCTGAGCATCGCGTAGGTCTTGCCCACGCCCGGGGCCGCACCCAGGTACACGCGCAGCAAGCCGCGCCTAGGGCTCACCGCTCCATTGTCTCAGCGACCGTCAAGCGCGAGGTTGAGGGTGAGGACGTTGACGCCCGGCTCGCCCAGGACTCCGAGGTCCCGCCCGTCGGTGTTGGCCCTCACCATCGCCAGCACGCGCTCGACGGGCATGGCCCGGGCCTGCGCCACCCGCGGCGCCTGGAGGCGGGCGTTGGCCACCGAGATGTGGGGGTCGAGCCCCGAGGCGGACGCCGTCACCGCATCGATCGGCACATCATCGTCGGGAGCTAGCCCGTTCTCGGAGCGGTACGCAGTCACGCGCTCGCTCACCGCGTCGAGCAGCTTGTCGTTGGTGGGCCCGAGGTTCGATCCCGAGCTGGCCGCAGCGTCGTAGCCGTCGCCCGCCGCCGACGGCCGGGGGTGGAAGTACTGCGACTCGGTGAACGGTTGCCCGATCAGGCGCGAGCCCACCGGTACCCCGTCCTGTTCGACGAGCGAACCGCCCGCCTGGTCGTGGAACACCGCCGTCGCCACACTCGTGACGACGAGCGGGTAGAGGAGGCCGGTCAGGACCGTGAAGACGAGCAGCATTCCGAGGGCGGCCGGAAGTTGACGACGCATCAGTTCACCCCCAGACCGGTGATCACGATGTCGATGAGCTTGATGCCGAGGAACGGCACGATGAGGCCGCCGACGGCGTAGATCAGCAGGTTGCGGCGGAGCATCACGACCGCGCTCTCGGCCCGGAACCTCACGCCACGGAGCGCGAGGGGAATGAGCGCCACGATCACGAGGGCGTTGAAGATGACCGCCGAAAGGACCGCCGAGCGGGGCGTGTCGAGGCCCATGACGTTGAGCCGGTCGAGCACGGGGAACACCGCGGCGAACATCGCCGGGATGATGGCGAAGTACTTGGCGACATCGTTGGCAATGGAGAACGTGGTGAGGGCGCCGCGGGTGATCAGCAACTGCTTGCCGATCTCCACGATCTCGATGAGCTTGGTCGGGTCGGAGTCGAGGTCGACCATGTTCCCCGCCTCCTTCGCCGCCTGCGTGCCGGTGTTCATGGCCACGCCGACGTCCGCCTGGGCCAGCGCCGGAGCATCGTTGGTGCCGTCGCCGGTCATGGCGACCAGGCGCCCACCCCCCTGCTCCTTGCGGATCAGGGCCATCTTGTCCTCGGGCGTGGCCTCGGCGAGGAAGTCGTCGACGCCCGCTTCGTCGGCGATCGCCTTGGCGGTGAGCGGGTTGTCACCCGTGATCATGACGGTGCGGATCCCCATCCCCCGTAACCGATCGAAGCGCTCGGTCATGCCCTCCTTCACGATGTCCTTCAGGTGGACGACGCCCAGCGCCCGGCACCGGCCGGTCCGCGTGTCGAGCTCGGCCACGCCGAGGGGGGTACCGCCGCTGGTGGCGATGCCACGCGTGATCGTGTCCATGGCGTCGGGGACCTCGCCGCCCGAGGACACCACCCACTTCTTCAGCGCGTCGACGGCGCCCTTGCGCACGCTCAGCCCGCCTTCGTCGATCCCGCTCATCCGGGTCTGCGCCGTGAACGGCACCAGCGTCCCGGTGGGCACGGAGCCCCGTTCCAGCCCGTAGTGGTCCTCGGCGAGCGCCACGATCGAGCGGCCCTCCGGCGTCTCGTCGGCCAGGCTCGACACATGGGCGGCACGGGCCAGGTCTCCCTCGGCCACGCCCGGCAGCGGCAGGAACTCGGTCGCCTGCCGGTTGCCGCGGGTGATCGTCCCCGTCTTGTCGAGCAGCAGCGTGTTGACATCTCCCGCCGCTTCGACGGCCCGGCCCGACATGGCGAGCACGTTTCGCTGCACCATCCGGTCCATCCCGGCGATGCCGATGGCCGACAGCAGCGCCCCGATGGTCGTGGGGATCAGGCACACGAGCAGGGCCGTGAGCACCACCACCTTCTGCTCGGCGTCGGAGTAGACGGCGAAGGGTTGGAGGGTGACGACCGCCAGCAGGAAGATGATCGTCAGGCCGGCCAGCAGGATGTTGAGGGCGATCTCGTTCGGGGTCTTCTGCCGCTCGGCCCCCTCGACGAGGGCGATCATCCGGTCGAGGAATGTCTCACCGGGCCGAGCGGTGATGCGCACGATGATCTCGTCGGACAGCACACGCGTCCCGCCGGTCACTGCTGAGCGGTCACCCCCGGACTCGCGGATCACCGGAGCCGACTCCCCCGTGATGGCGGACTCGTCGACCGTCGCGATCCCCTCGATCACCTCGCCATCGCTGGGGATCACCTCGCCTGCGGAGACGACGCATTCGTCGCCGATGCGCAACTGGCTGCTCGGGACCTCGTCGAGCGTGCCGTCCGCGGCTCTGCGCCGCCCGACCGTCTCGGCGCGGGTCTTGCGGAGGTTGGCGGCCTGCGCCTTCCCGCGTCCTTCGGCCATGGCCTCGGCGAAGTTGGCGAACAGGACGGTGAACCACAGGAACAGGGCGACCAGTCCGGTGAACACGTTGTCCTCGGCGGACGACGAGCCCACGTCACGGACGAACAGCACCGTCGTCAGGGCACTCCCCACCAGCACCACGAACATCACGGGGTTGCGGGCCTGTAGGCGCGGGTTGAGCTTGCGGAGACTGTCGACCAGGGCCGTGCGCACGATGGCGGCGTCGAACAGCGACCGCTTCGGGAGCGGGTGGCGGTCCCGGGCGCTGCTGCCGGCCGGACGGATGACGGAGGTCACTGTGCTCGTCAACTCCTAGAGAGACAACTGCTCGACGATGGGGCCGAGGGCCAGCGCGGGGAAGAACGTGAGCCCGGCGACGATCACGACGACGCCGATCACCAAGCCGACGAACAGGGGTGTGTGGGTCGGGAATGTGCCCGGGCCCGCCGGCAGGGCCGGCTTGCGGGCCATCGACCCGGCGATGGCCAGCACCGGGATGATCAGGAAGAACCGGCCGGCGAGCATGGCCAGGCCCATGGTGGTGTCGTACCACTGCGTCGCCGTGGTGAGCCCGGCGAAGGCGGAGCCGTTGTTGTTGGCCGCCGACGTGAACGCGTAGAGGATCTCCGACAGGCCGTGCGGACCGGGGTTGTTCGTGGTCAGGGCGCTGTCGAGGAGGACGGAGGCGGCCGCGAACACCAAGAGGAACGCCGGCATGGCGAGCACGTACAGGACGACCATCTTCATCTCAGCCGCCTGGATCTTCTTGCCCAGGTACTCCGGCGTGCGCCCCACCATCAGGCCGGCCACGAAGACCGAGAGGATGGCCATGATGAGCAGACCGTTGAGGCCGACGCCCACGCCTCCCGGGCTGACCTCCCCCAGCATCATGTGGCTCAGGGCGATGCCCCCGCCGAGCGGCGTGTAGCTGTCGTGCATTGAGTTCACGGAGCCGTTGGAGGTCCCCGTCGTGGAGACGGCCCAGAGGGCCGACGCCGACGGCCCGAAGCGCACCTCCTTGCCCTCCATGTTGCCGCCGGGCTGCGCACCGGCGACGGCCTGGTCGGCGCCCAGCGCCGTCAGGCGGGGGTTGCCGTTCACCTCCATGCCCATGGCAGCCAGGCAGAGCCCGAACCAGACGATGAACATGACCGCGAACACGGCCCGGCCCTGCCGCCGGTCACGGACCATGTGACCGAACGTGAACGCCAGCGCGAACGGCAGGATGAGGATGGCGTACATCTCGATGAAGTCGTTGAACGGCGTCGAGTTCTCGTACGGGTGAGCCGAGTTGACGCTGAAGAACCCGCCGCCGTTCGTGCCCAATTGCTTGATCGCCACCTGGCTCGCCGCCGGCCCCCCGGGGATCGACTGGGTGGCGCCTTCGACGGTCGTCACCTCGGTGGGCCCGTGGAAGTTCTGGATGACCCCTTGGCTGACGAGCACCAGCGCCACGACGAACGACAGCGGCAGGAGCACCCGTACGGTCGTGCGCGTGAGGTCGACCCAGAAGTTGCCCAACGTGCTCGCCCGGCGGCGGGCCAGGCCACGGACCAACGCCGCCATGACGGCCATCCCCGCCGCCGCCGAGACGAAGTTCTGCACGGCCAGGCCGGCCATCTGCGTGAGGTAGCTCATCGTCGTCTCGCCGCCGTAGCTCTGCCAGTTGGTGTTGGTCATGAAGCTCACGGCGGTGTTGAACGACAGGTGCGGGATGACGCCCTCCATACCAGCGGGGTTCAGGGGGAGCGAGCCCTGGAGCCGTTGGAGGGCATAGAGCAGGAGGAACGACACGGCGCTGAAGGCGAGCAGCGAGTACGCGTAGACCGTCCAGCGCTGCTCGGACGCCGGGTCGATGCGGCACACCCGGTAAACGAGACGCTCGACGGGAAGGAAGACCCGGTCCCCGGGCGCGCTCGGTCCGTCCCCGTAGACGCGTGCCATGTAGCGGCCGAGCACGGGCGCCGTGATCAGCAGGACGGCGATGAGGGCGAAGAATTGCACCCAGTTCGCGGTCGACATCAGAACCGCTCCGGGAACAACAGCGCCAGCACCAGATAGGCGGCCAGCAGCACCGCGACGACGAGGCCGATGACGTTATCGGCCGTCATGGGTGGGCTCCTCGGCCGCCTTGACCATGCGGTCCAGCGCCCGGACGTAGGCCACGCACAGTGCGAAGAACCCGACGGCGATGGCGACGAAGACGACATCAGCCACGTGCCGCTCCTTTCGTTCCGGTAGGGGCGGCGAGGACGGCGCCCACCTGATCGGCGATGGCGACGGCGACGACGCGCTCCTCGTGCGACACACCCGTGCCGGGCGTGGGCTCCAGGACGAAGCGACCGAGCATCTGCCCGCGCCCGAACACGGGCAGCGCCGAGCCCCCCGCCGGGAGCTCGAATCCCTCGTGCCGCAGGCGGTGCTCGCGGCCCAGGACCACGCCGCTGCGCTCGATCTGCGGCAGGGCGTCCCCGAACGGTGGCGCCTCGAACCGGCACTCACGTAACCGCAACAGCTCCGTCAGCTCCGTCTGCGCGGCGAGGATCACGTCGGCCGGATCCTCTCCGTTCGCCGCGGCCGCGGCGACCCGGACGATGCGTCCGACCTCGCCGCTGGTGGCCTTCGCCGAGCGGCGGGCCCGCCGGGCCCGGGCGGCCAGGTGGCCGACCACCAGGCCGACGGCCAGGAGCAACAGCGTGGTCTCGACATCGTCGCCGGTTGCAATCGTCAGCCGCAGGTACGGCAGGGTGTGGAAGAAGTCGAACGACAGCGCCGAGGAGAGGGCGGCGGCGGCGCCCGCTTCCCTCCCGCCCGCGCTGGCAACGGCGACGACCACCAACACGAGCACGAGCGCGACGTTGGCGTTGAGCATCACGTCGCGCAGCGACACGAGCGCCGACGCGACGGCGATCGGCGCGAGCCCACCGATAGCCACCCAGAAGAGGCGTTCGGCTCGCTCGTCGTTCACGATCCCGTTGTACGTCCAGGGGTGTGGGGGCGCCAGAGGCCTTAACGGAACCTCAGCGCGCCGGCGCCGGATCTCAACGCCGGCTTAGCGCTCGTGTGGCAATTCATTGAGCCGTCAGCGTGGAGTAGGGAGGATCCGGTGGTTCCAGGCCCGGTGGAAGTCGTGGGGCGATTGACGAGAGGGCGTACGCGCAGGATCCTATGAACGGGAACGGTGATTGCCGCGATGGCGAGGCTGCAGCCCGCACGGCGCGCCGGCGCTCTCGATCCACACGCCGCACGTCGCCCTGGTGACGGACCCGGCATGCCCCCCGGCCGCCGACTTAC
>JBOGIC010000113.1:0-4768 GCA_050744985.1 Acidimicrobiales bacterium | reverse complement strand
GGCGGGGGAGGGGCCGGGCGCGCCGCGGAGGCGGGCGATGGAGGGACCGATGGCGGCGCCACCGGTCGAGCGGGAGGAGCAGCCGGTCGGCGAGGTGCCGCCTCACCGCGTCGCCGCGCCGCGATCTGGCCCAAGACCGAATCAGGCCGCAGAACTACCTCGTCGTCTTCCTCGTCGCTCATCGCCGACCTCGCTCTGGCCGTTTGCGTCAGGTATGGGCGGCGCAAGGCCCCGGGCTCTAGCTGAGAACGAGGTAGTCGTCGTGGCCGTCGAGACGAGCCAGCGTCAACGTAAGAGGCCGTAGTCCCTTCGCACTACGGCGAGGTGGTGCACTCCGCTCATTTGCGTCGAGAGCCTTTGGTAGCCCGTTCGGCGCATCAACACTGGGGGCCGGCGACCAACTCGGTGGAGGCGGTTACGGCGATGACATTCACCACCCAGCGGCATGGCGGCCTGCGGCGACCCAATCGCGCCGTCAGGCGCCCGGGCGGGGCAGGAGGGGATTGAAGATGGGCCACGAACCTCGGCTGCGCCGTCCGCGCGGCGGTGGAATATGGGCGGCACCTCTCCGGTGGATCACCACCGCCGGCTCGGTCATGGGTGTGCTGGCCGTTGGGCTCTACGCCCTGGCCGGCTCGCCCGCGGCTACGACCGTCTCGGCCGCTTGGGGCGCTCCGCCGACGACGACCGCGACGACGACCCGCCCATCCACCAGCACGAGCCCCACGACGGTGGCAAGCAGTTCGACGACTGCGAGACCGACCTCGACGACATCGACCTCGACGACGGTCGCGACCACCACGACGACATCGCTCGCACCGCCGCAGGCGTGCGATCTGGCGCGCCGTCTGGTCGAAGACCTGCGCCTGATGCCGGTCTCGCTCACGGACCCGACGGTGCTGCGCACCCTCGTCGAAGACGCCACAGGTGTGGCCGGGCAGCTGAAAGCCTCGGCTCCGGGCGGCGCCCGAGCCGCCGTGGAGTCACTGAGTACGACGCTTGCGGCGCTGCGCTCCGCCCTGGATGCCGCCGACTATGAGCTGGCCAAGCTGCCCCCGAACCTCGTGACCAGGATGCAGTCCCCGGTCGTGGCCGACGCGATCTCGGCCCTCGAGGCCGCAGTCGCCAAGGCGTGCTGAAGGAGGCCGGACATGATCACAGCATCGCCTCGACCTTTGCCCAGCCATCGGCGTGGGGTGCCGGCCTTACTGGCACTTCTGGCGGTTGTCGGCCTGCCGGTCGTCATCGTCGCGCAGGCGACACCGGTGAGCGCGGCCGCCACGTCGACACTCGTCCAAGGTGGCGTCAGCGACCCCAATTACTCCATCACCTTTGCTCCGGCCATGAGCCCTTCAGGCTCGCGCCTGGCCGTGCCCGCCGTGGTGTCGGGTCAGCAGAAGGTCCGGCTCTCCTCCGACGGGGGCTACACGTGGACGACGATCGACGGTGTCGCCGGTGTGAAATTCAGCTCGGTAGCCATCAGTGACACGGGCGCGATTTACGCTGTCATCAGGGCGGATTGCCCAGGCCTGTACTGCCCAGCCGTGTTCTACAGGTATAGAAACGGGGCCTGGTCGCCCAGCGTGCCGATCCCGAGCAGCGGGGCGAGCATCGAGCCCGTTATCGTCACGAATGGGCCGGTGTTGGCCGTCGTGAGCGGGTCGATGTTCCGTTCCACCGACGACGGCGCCACGTGGAGCCAGGGCGAATCATCCGGCGCGGGCGCCTATGCGATTCGGGTGAGGGTGCTCGGCAACTACGTGCACGTCGTCGGCGACGGGGGGTCGACGCCGTGGTACCGGCGCTGGGACATCACCACCGGCCAGCTTGAGAGGGTCACGACGCAGCCAGCCTTTGGTACCCCCGAGGCGGTGCACTACATCTTCAGTGCGCCAAACAACCCGCAGCGGGTCTTCATCGCGGCTGGCGGCTCCGGGAGCGTCGCTACCGGCGGCACCGCTCCTGCCAGTGTCGTCATTCACCAATCCAGCGACGCCGGAACCACCTGGACGACGCTAACCGACGGTCCGGAGATGGCGCCTGCGTACGTCCGCGGATCGGCACCGTATTCGAGCCCCGCCGGGTGGGCGATGGGCGCCGACGCCCGGCTCTACGTCATCGGGAACGTGGAGCCGGTGCAGGGTCCCGCCCCCATGACGACGCTGCGGGTCGCCAGCCGGGGCCTGGACCCCTCACCGGACTGGTCCCCGGTCTCGGAGCTCGCGCCGGTGAACGGCGCGAGCACTATCAGCCACGGCGCCTGGGGGATCCAGGGTGCCAACGGCTCGGTCCCCAGCGAGCTGCTCGTGTTCGCCAGCGTGAGCCAGGCTGGCGGCGGGTACAACTTCTACGCCCTCCACGGCACCGGTGCGATCGTCCCCGAGGCCACGACCACCTCCTTCACGACCAACGGGGCGTTGGTGCTCGCGGAATGCGGCTGTACGGAGTTCACGGCCAGTCCTTCCCGTAATTGGCAGGCAGCGTGGTCGACGGTCGCCCAGAGCGTGGTGCGAAGCGCCGACGGCACTCACTGGGAAAAGGTCGCTGTCCCCCCGCCACCGTTGCTGGCGAGCGGTGCCGTCTCGAAGCTCGCCATCGGCGACGACGGCGACGTCTACGTCCTGTTCGGACGGAGCGTCTTGCGGTTCAGGGCCGGGCGGTGGTGGGGCCCAACGTCCTTCGGCGGATTCTGCTGTATCGGCGGTGCCGCCGCGAGCACCCTGATCAAGGTCGGCAACCGCGGCCTCGTGAGCGTCGACCGTGATACCGGTTGGGCCAACGTCTCCACCGACGACGGCGACACGTGGTCTTACATCGGGTTCGACAACCGCGCCGGCCCCGACTACGTGACCGATCGCAACTACCTCGACAGTCTCGCCGCCGGCGGGACGGGCGACGGCCTGTCGGTGCTCGTGCGTAAGGACATGAGCGCGTTGAGCGCCAATGCGGAGTACATCTCGTCGCCGAACCTCCCATCGGCCTCCTGGCGCGCCACCCTCATGGTGCGCGCTGACGTCGCCGGTGAGCTGTGGATCGCGGCGCACGCCTATAACGCTACCGCCGTCGCCCTGCACCGCTCCCTGGACGGCGGCAGCACCTGGGAGACCAGGGAGACCGGCTCGTCCATGCCGGGGGGCCTGTTACCTGATCGCGTCGCCTTCGGCCTGGGCGGCGACAATCGCCTCTACGCCTACGGGCTCAAGGCCGCCGGGACGGGCCAGTACGCCATCGTCGCCACCAACCGGGACCTCGCCCCCGGCTCTGCCTGGTCGCCGCTGACCACCCTGGACACGCTCCCGTGGGCCACCACGCTGGAGTTGCGCATCCCCTACGGCTCCGGCAACCGCATGCCGACGCCGCCCGACCTGTGGGTCAGCGGGTCCGCGGCGGGCGACCGCTCCGCCCGTCACTACGGCCAGATCGGCGGCCTGCCGCCCGGGGCGAGCCTCAGCGCCGGGGAGCTGTTCGGCGGATGCAACCGCCTGACCAGCTGCGCCACGGAGGTGGGCGCGATAACCAACTTCGGGCAACCGGTCGACGCCTCCACGGGCAACTTCTGGCACACCTTCGCCAGCCTCTCGGTGCCCGGTCGGGGAGCGTCGCTGCGCCTGACCGAGACCTACAACTCGCTGGCCGCGGGCACCAACGGGCCGTTGGGCTGGGGCTGGACCCACAGCTACATGATGTCGCTGAGCATCGGGGCCGGCGCCGGCTCGGTGACGGTCAACCAGGAGAACGCCGCCCAGGCCACCTTCGCCCTGGTCAACGGCGCGTACACGGCGCCACCCCGGGTGCAGGGCACCCTCACGCGCAACGGCGACGGCACCTGGACGCTGGTGCGGGACAAGCGCGAGACGTTCAAGTTCGACGCCGGCGGGAAGCTGGTCGAGATCCGCGACCTCAACGACTACGTGACGACCCTGGCCTACGACGCCGGCAAGCTCAAGACCGTCACGGACCCGGCCGCGCGCAAGCTCACCTTCACCTATCGCGCCGACAACCCCCAACTCATCGCGAGCGTGGCCGACGACGCCGCTCGCCACGTCGACTTCGACTACTACACGGCAACCTGGGAGCTCAAGACCATCACCGACGTCGGTGGCGGGATCACCCGGTTCACCTACAACGGCTCGCACCGGCTCACCACCATGCTGGACCGCAACCAGGCCGCCTCGCCGACGCCGGTGCCGGTGACCAACCACTACGACGCCCAGGGCCGCGTCGACTGGCAGAAGGACTTCCGCGGCCAGCCGACCTCTTTCGACTACACGTCGATCCCGGGCGCCACCGAGATCACCGACCCGCGGGGCAACGTCACCGTGCAGTGGTACACCAACGGCTTCCCGACGAGGGTCACCCGAGGCTACGGCACCGCCGCGGCCGCCACCACCAGCATCTTCTACGACTCGACCACCCTGCTTCCGTCGACGGTCGTCGACCCGCTCGAGCACGCCACGACCTACACGTACTACGCCGACGGCCGCCTCAAGACCCGCACCGACGCCCTCGACCACGCGACGTCGTTCACCTACACGGCTCAGGGCGATGTCGAGACGGTGACCGACGCCAACGGCACCACCACGACCAACCACTACGACGCCCGCGCCAACCTCGAGTGGACCTCGACGCCGCTCACCAGCCAGCCCGGCGTGAACCGCCTGACCCGCTACGTCCACGGCGACCCCGGCCATCCCGGCGACGTCACCTCGATGGTCGATCCCAACGCCAAGACCTGGGAGTACTCCTACGACGCCTACGGCAACCTGGC
>JBOGIC010000112.1:0-3479 GCA_050744985.1 Acidimicrobiales bacterium | reverse complement strand
GTGAGCGGGGGCGGGGGCGGGCCGAGGGACCCGTAGTAGTTGCGCCACATGTTCATCAGCCGGCCGTTCTCGAGGTGACGCTCGTGGACGGGCACCAGCCGGAACGTGTCGCCGTGCGCGTCGACGCGGTCGACGCCTTCGAGCGACTCGCCGCGAAGGACGCCACGGGCGAGGTGGTTCACGATCACTGCCGCTTCGGTCAGGTTCACGCCCGCCATCACCAGCTCAGGGTGGGCGACGCCGGCGAGACCGATCGTGTAGTTCCACGATCGGCGGCGCTCCACGCCGATCTGGGTGAACCCGCGCTCGTCGATCTGGTCGTGGAGATGGAGGAGGTACTCCTCGAGCGTTGCGCCCTCACACATGATGCACATGGACATGAGTTTGCATGAAGGGGTGTGACAGGAAGGGGAGTCAGGGGCCAGCGTCTTGGGAATCATCCGGAGATGGCCCATCAGACGACACTCAGTGCCGCCGCCGCCGGGACCATCGACGTCGGAGGCGACCTCACCGTCAACCGCCTCGGGTTCGGGGCGATGCGCATCACCGGCCGCGGCGTCTGGCGTGAGCCGCCCGACCGGGAACAGGCCAAGGACCTGCTCCGGCGGGTGGTGGCGCTCGAGATCAACTTCATCGACACGGCCGATTCCTACGGCCCCCACGTCAGCGAGCGGTTGATCGCCGAAGCGCTGTTCCCCTATCCCGACGACCTCGTCATCGCCACCAAGGGCGGGCTCGAGCGGCCGGGACCGGGCGAGTGGGTGCCGAACGGGCGGCCCGACCACCTGCGGGAGGCGTGCGAGGGCAGCCTGCAGCGGCTCCGTCTCGACCAGATCCCCGTCTACCAGCTGCACCGGCCCGACCCCGGGGTGCCGCTCGCCGAGTCGATCGGCGCCCTGCTCGAGCTTCGGTCCGAGGGCAAGATCAACCACGTCGGCGTGTCGAACGTGTCCGAGGAACAGCTGTGGGAGGTCATGCAGCTGACCCCCGTGGCCTCGGTGCAGAACCGCTACAACCTCGTCGACCGCACCTGGGACAACCTCGTCGACCAGTGCGCGTCGTTCGGGCTGGCCTTCCTCCCCTGGGCGCCCATTCAGGACCACCATCAGGTCCGAGCCGTGGCGGAGATCGCCGACCAGCGCGGGGTCACGCCGCACCAGGTGGCGCTGGCGTGGCTGCTCGCCCGTTCCCCCGCGGTGCTGCCCATTCCGGGCACCGGCTCCATCGAGCACCTCGAGGAGAACGTCGCCGCCGCGGCCATCGAGCTCACCGATGAGGAGGTAGCCGCGCTAAACCGGGCGGCGTGACCGATCTGGTCGTCGGCGTCGATATGGCGACGGCCGACGTGCGGGCGGTCGCCGCTGATGCCGATGGGCGCGTCCACGCCGAGGCCGCGGGACCGTTGCCGGCTGACGACCCCGCCGAGTGGTGGCCGGCGACGGCGGCCGTCCTCGCCCAGTTGACCAATCGGCTGGGTGGCGACCGGCAACACATCCGGGCGCTCAGCGTCTGTGCCACCTCGGGCACGGTCGTCGCCCTGGACGCCGGCGGCGAGCCGGTTGGGCCTGCGCTGCCCTACTCCGATCAGCGAGCGGTCGACGAGGCCGAGCGGGCCCAGGAAGCCGGCGCGAAGCGATGGGCCCGGCTCGGGCTGCGCGTGCAGCCGTCGTTCGGGCTGCCGAAGTGGGCCTGGTTGCTGGCCCACGACCACGCCGACCACATCGCCCGCCTGGCGCATGCGTCCGACGTCGTGGTCGGCCGGCTCATCGGCGGTCGCGCGCCGACCGATTGGAGCCACGCCCTCAAGAGCGGGTACGACCCCGAGCGCCGCGAGTGGGCGGCCGAGGCGATGGACGCGCTGGACATCCCCCTTGCGTTTCTGCCCGAGGTCGAGCGCCCCACCGAGGTCGTCGGGACGGTCTCGGCGGACGTCCACGCGGCCACCGGCCTGCCACGCTCATGTGACGTGCGGCTCGGCATGACCGACGCCTGCGCCGCCCAGCTGGCGGCGGGCGCCGGCTCACCCGGGCGCTGGGTGTCGGTGCTCGGCTCGACGCTGGCGCTCAAGGGGGCCAGCCGGGAACCGGTCGTCGACCCGGCGGGCGCCGTGTACTCCCACCGCCATCCCGACGGCTGGTGGCTGCCGGGCGGCGCGTCGAGCACGGGTGCGAAGGCGCTCACCGACGGCTTCGGGCACGACGACCTCGCTCGCCTCGACGGGGCGGCCGCCGCCCACGGCCCGGCCCACGCCCTCGTCTACCCGCTGACGGGGCAGGGCGAGCGCTTCCCCTTCATGGCGCCCAAAGCCACTGGGTTCACGGTGGGCGACACCACCGACGAGGTGGAGCGCTACCGCGCCACGCTGGAGGGCGTCGCCTTCGTCGAACGGCTCGGTTACGAGCGGCTGAAGGCGCTCGGCGCGGACGTGACGCCACCCATCGCGGCCGCGGGCGGCGGGAGCGCCAGCCCGGCATGGAACCGCATTCGGGCCACGGCCCTGGGCATGCCGTTGCTGGCGACGCCGGGTGCGACCACGGCCAGGGGTGCGTGCATCCTCGCGGCGGCCGGCGCGCTGCACGACGACCTCGGCCGAGCGACGGCCGCGATGGCGGCACATGGCGAACCGGTCGAGCCCGACGGCGCACACACCGGCGAACTGGACCGCAGCTACCAGCGGTTCATCGAGGCCCTCAGCGAGCGCGGCTGGCTGTGACCTACCAGCGGAGGATGGCACCCGTCCGGCCGGTCGGCGCGTCGTCGCGAGGGACGAGCCGGACACCGGCGCCGGTGCCGAGGGCCGCCCGCACCGCCACATCGACGAGCGGCCCCTCCTGCGGCGCGTCGACGCCCATGGCCACGAGGTCGTCGCGCTCGCGGCCGACCTGCGCCGGCTCCGGACCGAACAACGCGGTGCGCTGGTCCTCCGGGCTCTCGGCCACCAGCAGCACCTCCACCTGGGCGCGGGCCAACGCCGCGAGGGTGTGGTCGGGGCCGTCGGCGGCGCGGTCGCCCTGGCCGAGCTCCTCGCGGAACTTGCCGAGGAGGTCCATGGTGTCGGTGTTCACGACGGCCGTGAGCTGTTCCTGCACGGCGGACTCGAACACGTCGTCCGAGCCGTCCTCGGCCCGGCTCCCTTCGAGGACCGTGAGGCGCGCCAGCACCTCGGGCGGCAGGGCGTCGCGGATCAGTTACATGGCCCGCAACTCGCCCGCCGCGATCACGATCCGAGGGTCGAGCTCGTCGACGATCTTCGTGAGCTCCTTGGCCACGTCGTCGGCGTTGTGCTCCCATGTGTTCTCGGCGCGGTGCTGGTAGCGCAGCTGGGACCACCCGCCCGGCTTGTTGCGCGAGATCGGGTAGTCGTCCCCGCCCGCCTCGAGATGTGCCGCCAGATGACGGCCGCAGTAGGCGGATATGTCAGCGCCGGTTCGGTCGGCCAGCACGGTGACGTACGACGGCGAGGCCTGGCGGATGGCCAG
>JBOGIC010000111.1:0-5270 GCA_050744985.1 Acidimicrobiales bacterium | reverse complement strand
CCTACAGGGCGGGACCGCAGCCGGGCTACGACGCGCCCGGCCGTGGCCACGCGACCCCGCGCCTCGAAGATCGCCTGCACGACGGGGCATCCGGGGCGCAGGACATCCGGCCGGACCTCCGCCGGGCCGAGTAGCGCGGCGAGAGGCCGGGCCAGGTCGTCGACGATGCGGCCGGCGGCCGCCCCGCTCGTGCCGGCTCCTCCCGGGTCATCGCCGGCGACGATTCTGAGGGCCAGGGCCTCGGCCCGCACGACCTCGCCGGCGTCGGCCCGGTTGAGGTCTACAACGACACACGCAGGCGAGGCGATGCCGCCGACGGCAGCGGCATGCTCGGTGACGGCGTCGAACACGTAGGGGTCCTCGCATGCACGCGCCAGAACCGTGAGCCCGTCAGCCAAGGCCGGTTGGCAGGTCGTGCCCGCGCCCATGGCCCAGACCCACCCCTGGGGGTCGCTCACCCACAGTGCGGCCGCCCGTTGGGGCCGCCGGCCGTTCACGAGCAGGCTTGCCCGGGGACCGTCCGGGCCCGGCGGGTCGCCGACCAGCAGCGAAAGCACCTGGGAGATGGAGGCGGCGTCGAGGAGGCGCCGGACGACGACTGAGTGGGTCGCCAGTTCGTCCGTTGCAGCGAGCACGAGCACCCGGCCGACGTGCTGGGAGATCCCTGGGTACAGCTCCTCGATCCGGGCCCGCTGGATCGCGGACACCGGGCCCTCGGGGAGTCCGTCCCCGGTCGAGCGGAGGTCGACCGTGAGGACGGTCTCGCCCGTCACTCCGGCAGCGTCCACGTCCATGTCACTCCGAACTCGTCGGCCATGCCCTCGTGGCTCTCGAAGAACCGCACCGGCAGGTCGAACGGCATGCGGACCGCGGCCGGCACGATGTTCTGCCAGACGTGCAGAGTCATGGCGGCGATGGTCTGGCCTCCGCTCGGACGTTCGTGCCGGTACCGCTCGAGGATCTCGACCTGCGCCCCGGCGAGCTTGGCGAACTGGCGGTACAGGTCCGAGGGCTCCTTCACGGTGCCATCTGCCAGACTCTGCGGGTTGTGCGTCATCATGGCGGCGCAGGCGTCGGCGACCTCGATCCTCTCGTGGAGGGCGGCCTGCTCCTCGTACGCCCGCAGCAGGTCGCCCCACGACGACGCCTCGCCGAAGGGGCGGAGCCGGAGCTCGAGCGGTTGAGCGGTCGGCGAGCCGCGCTGGCGCACACGGACCACGTGGGGCGACTCGGGGTCACCCTCGATCTCGACCAAGCCGTCCCACAGCACGCTGAGGAAGCGGTGCATGATCGCCACGCGGTCGGTCCGGGTGGTCAGCATCCAACCCGTGTCGTGCCCGGTCCGCTGGCGGTGCTCGAGGTGATCCTCCGGCTGGGGCTGGCGGCGCGCGGCGGCGAGGTCGACGAGCAGCTCTCGCGCTTCGTCGACGTCGGTGATGGCCAGGTTGGTGCGCATCAGCACGACGACCAGTTGCTCCGACTCGGCCGGCAGCACCGTCACCGAGAGGTTGGGATCGCTCGGGAGAGCCAGTACGGCGGGCAGCCGCGCTGCGACCTGGGCGTCGACGGCGGTGGCGGGGTGCGAGATCAGCGCCTTGGAGGTGCCGCGCCGGCCAGGTATGACGAAGCCGGCGGGCAGCAGTTGGGCGATGGCTGCCTGGAAGCGCAGCACCAGGTCGGGGTCGAGCCCGTGGTTGCCCGGCACTGCGAAGACAGCGGCGAGGAGCTCGCGCAGCGCTGGCATGATCGCCGGCTGGCCGTCGATCTCGTCGTGCAGGCAGGCGCGGACCTCGAGGCGGGCGAGATGTTGGGCGTGCGCCAACCCCAGCGCGTGGTCGGCATCGGGATCTGTGATCGCCAACCGGGCGACGCTCACCCAGCCCCCATGACCCAGCACCCGGTCGAGAACGTCCGACGCGTCAGCCGTGTCGGACATGCCCAGCCGTCGCCGGAGCCGCCCGCAGACGGCGTGGTACACCGGCGCGAGGCCGTCGTCGCCGCCGCCGTCGGGCAGGAAGGCCACGACCCCCTTGCGCGGCCTGAACAGCTCGCCCCCCCGCCGGGCGAAGTCGTTGGCGTCGGCGGCGGCGAGGTCACGGAAGGCATCGACGGCGGCAACCGTGCGGGCCTCGAGGCGCTCGAGCGAACGCTGCCACGTGGGATGCCACTGAGCCCACGCTCGCCGCCACTCGCGCTCGGCGCGCCAGGAGTACCAGTCATCGAGCAGCTCGAGGTACTCCCGAACGGCCTTGTCCCGCATCCGCGCCCGTCGGCGCATCGGCGGGGGCTGGGCGCGCGCTCGGTAAGACCCTCAGGCGGATCGGGGACACGGGCGCGGCGGTGGCACCATCCGACGAACCCTTCCTGCTCGACCAGCCCGGTCAGCTGCCGGTCGCCCAGGATCACGCGGCTGAGGCGGAACAGCCCGTACACCCCGGCCAGGGCGGCCAGGCCCTGGTTTGCCCGGAACGCCGCCAGACCGGGCATCACGTCGGCGTGCAACTCCCGCCGGAGGCTCTCGAGCGCCCGTTCCATCGTCTCCGCCAACGTGACCAGCGCGGCGCAGACCTCGTCGGCTCCCCGAACGGCGTCATCGACGGGCGCGACGGCGTGCGGCGCGCACACACGCAGCGGGTCGAGACCGAGAACGGCGATCAGCTCGGCCAGCGCCTGCTCGTTGTCCTCCATGGGGGACGCCTGGTCGAGCTGACTCACCGCTTCCGCGACGAGGTGATCCGTCGTGATCGCTGCCACCTCGTCGTGCGGAACGTGCAGCGAGAAGGCGCTGACCGCGGACAGGCCGCGGCGCCCGACACCGACACCGGACAGCGAGGCCCGCCGGCTGGCGTGGTTGACGAACGTCGTGACGAACGTGGGCGAAGGGGCGCCTGGTTGGTGGTCCGCTTCGTCGGCGCGGCTGCGGGTGAGCGCCTGCAACAGCGGCGCGATCGACTCCTGGGTGTTCATTCGTTCGTGGCCGTCAGCGCGGTGGATGAGCATGGCCGTCTGGATGGTCGCCGGGCGCAGGTTGGCCGACGCGCCGCCGGGGTACCGCACGACGCCGTCGGCGAGGTCCTCGAGGGCGCCCGTGTTCTGACGGTCGACGAGACGCGACAGGTCGAGCAGGGCGTGGGCGGCGTTGAGCCGCTCGGCCCGGCCACCACCCTTGGCCGGGTCGAACACCGACGACATCAGCATGATGGGGTACAGGTGCACAGGCAGTCCGGCGAGGTGTGTCGTGGCCAGGTCGCCGACGACGTGGAGGGCGTCGTAGTTCATCCCGCCACCGGTGCCGCCGTTGCCCGAGAAGATGACGAACACGGCGAGCGACGTCGGCTGTTCCCCGGTGAAGGCCATGATCTCGCCATTGGCCCCGGCCAGCCGACCGAGGGCGGTGACGATCGGCCGCTCGAGGGGGGCGAGCCCCTCGGCCGTGGCGAGGCAGTCGAACAGGGCGGCGCGGCCGACGGTCGGGTAGCCACCGGCGCCGTCGGCCAGGGGAGCGACGTCGAGCCCCGACCCCGCCGGCGGCAGCCACCCGGCGACGTACTCGTAGGTACCGGCGTGGCGGAGCCGCAGGGCGACCTGCGCGTAGCTGGCGTGCGAGGGCCGAAGGTCGGCGATGACCGCGTTCAGGTTCGCGACGTCCCAGAGGCCGGGAGGGGCAACGCTGCGGCGCGACCGGCGGATGTCGTCGGCGGCCAGGTCGATGTAGACGAACTGGACGCAGCCGGGCAGCTGGAACGGTCGGTAACCGCCGTCGCGGAAGTGTGGGAACCGGAACAGGCGAGTGCCGTCGGGCCCGCAGAGCGTCGCCCGCAGGGCGCGCTCGATGGCGGCACCGACCTGGCTGCCGCTGCCGCCGAGCAGCACGACGAGGATGGGCTGAAACAGGCGCATGGGTGCTCCTTTAGTCCGAGACGCCGGCGACGTGCCCGCGGCTTTTCACGGCGGTGCCGGCCCGGGTCTGGCCCGCCGTCAGGTTGGCGGAGATCGATCGCTCGCCGGCGTTCTCCACGGTCAGCGTGAGGCCGGTCTTGCCGTCGTCTAGCGGGAACGCGTCGGCCAACTTCAGCGTCGCGGTGCTGCCCTGGTGTTCGATGACGACGGTGCCGCGTGCCGTACCGCGGCGCATGGTTACAGCGCGCGGAGTGGCGGGCGGGCAGGCCTCGAGCCTCGGCGCGCGGCCGTCCTCCTCGCAGCTGGGTCGGACCGAGAACGCGACCGCGCTGCCGCCGGGCGCGGGCACCCGGCCGACCTCGCGCCCGTGGCGCCGCAAGACGGCGTCGAGCCCGAACACGCGGGCGTCGAGCAGCCGTTCGTGGGCGTGCCGGCGATGCCGGTGCACCAGGAGTACCCCCAGGGCGGCGAGCGCGAGGACAGCGGCGAGCGCGAGGGGCCGGAGCCGCTGCGCGAGGGTTGGGGGGTGCGGACCGCGACCGTGACGGCGCCCTCGCCGAGGCCGCGGCCGTCGGCGTCGGAGAGCACCACACGCACCGTGACATCACCGGCCGGCGTGCCGCTCGGGATCTCGATTGACAGGGCCGTCTCGGAGGCCCCTCTGGCCACCTCGACGATGGTGGGGTTGACCGCCGGCCCGCGGGATGGCTCGGCCAGTGAGATGCGGCCGGAGAACGGCTCCCCGCCGTTGTCGACGGCCAGCACTCCATCGAGCGATCGCCCCGGGGCGACGGTCGGGCGGTTCGGGAACCGGAACGTCGCAGCCACCGGCGACCCGCGGTCGAGTGTGATCGTGTGCCGCTGCTCGTCACCGGAGAGGCCTTGGCCGTGAACCGACGCCACGATCTCGATGTCGTCGTGGGCCACGGCCGGGACGACGAACGTGCCACTGTGAACGCCGTCTCGAGGCGTGTCGTCGGCACCGCGACCGTCGTCGGTCAGCGGGATCTCCACCCGCGTCGGGCCGGGGCCCGAGGCGTGGGCGTCGAACACCAGACCCTTCAGGGCCGCAGCGTCGAGGACGGTGCCGGGACGGGTCTCGATCCCCACCGTGACCTTGACCGCCTCGCCCGCTCGCGCCCCTGCGGGCGCGACGTCGAGCGTCGAGCGGATGGAGCCTTGCCAGACGGCACTCGCGCCGACCGCGAGCCGGTCCTTCCACGTCGACGCCCTCGCCGGCGCGGTCCCCCTCAACGTCGACCACGATGTCGTACTGTCGGTGCTCGCCGGCGCCGTCTGCGCCTCGCTGCGGCGCCGCCTGACCGGCTACCACCACGCCACCCCCGACACCCTGCAACGAAGGTTCCTGT
>JBOGIC010000110.1:0-3302 GCA_050744985.1 Acidimicrobiales bacterium | reverse complement strand
CATGTGGTCGTCGTTGCGGCCCGCACTATCACTCGCGGCGAGGAGTTCGCCGCGCGTCTGTGGGCGCGCGGCGATCTCATCGAGGAGCCACGCCGCGAGGCCGGCGTCGTCGCCGTAGTGCAGGTTGAGCCGGTCCAGCAAGGACGTC
Organism: Acidimicrobiales bacterium; assembly: GCA_050744985.1. Classification (GTDB taxonomy): domain Bacteria; phylum Actinomycetota; class Acidimicrobiia; order Acidimicrobiales; family AC-14; genus JBOGIC01. The sequence continues at coordinate 3,154 of JBOGIC010000110.1, read as the reverse complement.
ATCTGGTGCCCACGGTCGAGGTCGCCCAGCGCATCGTCGAGGAGCCGCGTGATGTCGCCGGGCGCGAGCGAGGTGAGCCGGCGGTCGCGAACCTCCTTGGCCGCGAGGTGCACGAGGAGGGCGATCCCTCCGCTGGCGGCCGCCAACTCGTCGACGACATCCGGGTCGGGAGCGCCGATGCCGGCGCCGAGCAGCAGGCTCTCGGACAGCCAGCGGGTCCACGCGTCATCGAGCGGCCCGAGGTCGATGTTCTCGGCGTCGTTGAGGAGGTCACTCCGGCCGAGACGCCGGATGACATGGTGGAAGCCGACTGAACCGGTCAGGAGCCAACTGATCGATGCATCCCTGCGTTCGCGGAAGCGACGGAGCAAACCGAGCGCCTGGGTGGCGGCGGCCTCCCCCTCGTTGTCGGCGATGGCCGCGACCATGTCCGGCACCTCGTCCCACGCCAGGAGGAGGCGCCGGTCGCCCAGCGCCTGGTCCAGGTCGTGCAGGGCCCGCTCGAGGGCCGTGATCGGATCATCGCGGAAGGGCAGGGCCAGCTCGAATGCCACTCCCTCGACCGTGACCTTCGGCTTGCTCCCGCCCAGGAAGCCCGCGACCGCGTCACGCGCCCGCTGCGACAAACTTCGATGTTGGTGCACGCCGTTCAGCGCCAGTTCGACCAGGGCGACGGTCGTGCTGACGCCCTGGAACGACTGGCGCACGCAGAGCCACGGTTCCGGAGGCGCGTGGGCCAGGAGGACGAGCACACTCGTCTTGCCGATCCGGCGCGGCTCGTTCAGGAGCAGCGTCGTGCCCGATTGCTGCAGGAGATCCCAGATGTGAGCGACCGCGCCGGCCCGGCCGACGATGTCCTGCGGATCCACCTGGTGGCCGGGCGACGGATGTAGCGGCCTGACCGGCGGCAGGGCTATCCCACGGGTTCACAAGCGGGCGCTCCCTATGTACGGGAATCTCTCCGTACGATTATACGGCAGATTTCCCGTCGAATGGTGAACCCACCGGGAAGGGCCTCGGCCCGCGCCAGGCTGCCAGAATGCCGCCTATGTCCGTCGTGAAGATCAACGCCATCGAGGTACCCGCTGAGAAGGCCGACGAGATGGCCGCCCGCTTTGCCGCCCGGGCGGGCATGGTCGAGAAGGCCGACGGCTTCGAGGAGTTCCAACTGCTGCGGCCGGCGGACGGCCGCACGACATGGCTCGTGTACACCCGCTGGCGCGACGAGGAGGCGTTCCACGCGTGGACGGCGTCGCGGTCGTTCCAGCACGGACACAGCCAGGGCAGCCAGGACGCCAGTGGCCCGCCGCGGCCGCCGGTGGCGACGGGCAGTGAGCTGTGGTCCTACCGGGTCGAGCAGCACGTGCCCCCTTCCGGCTGAGCGATGTTCGCAGCCGAGGACATCGGCGACCTGATCTTCGGGTGGACGATCTTGACCGCCCTGCCGGTCATGCTGCTCGTGGCCCTGCTGGCCGGGCGGCTCCTCGGTGTCCGCCGCTCCCTGGCGGCAACCCTGCTGTCCGGCGTGCTGGGCTGGTTCGCGGGCGCGCTGCTGGCCCTGTCGATCGCCCGCAACGAGGGCCACGCCGGGTTCACCCGCAACCTGTGGCTGTTCTCGGCGTTCTTCGCCATGTCGACGACGGCGTGGATCGAGCTGTTGGCCAAGCCGGGCGCCCTGGCCCGGGCCCGCACGGGGATCATGTCGATCCCGCGGCCGCTGCGTACCGTCCGCCGGGCGTCGCAGCGGGTGAGCCGCTACGCCCAGATCTCCCGCATCGCCATCAAGTACGGGTTCGGCCGGTCCCTCGGCCTGGCCGAGGACGACGAACCCGAGCCCGAGGGGGCCCAGACCAAGGCGCCGACGGCCGTCCGGTTGCGGCGGGCGCTCGAGGAGTGCGGCGGCATGTTCGTCAAGCTCGGGCAGGTGATGTCGACCCGGTCCGACCTTTTGCCGGCGCCGGTCGTGGCCGAGCTGTCGAAGCTGCAGGACCGGGTGGCCCAGGAGCCCCGGGAGGCGATGCGGGCGATGGTGGAGGCCGAGCTCGGGGCGCCGGTCGACACCGTGTTCGCCGAGTTCGACTGGCAGCCGGTTGCCGCCGCCTCGATCGGCCAGGCCTACCGGGCCCGTCTCCTCAGCGGCGAGCCCGTGATCGTCAAGGTGCAGCGGCCCGGCATCGCCGAGTCCGTCGAGCGCGACCTGGGCGTGCTGATGGAACTGGTGGGGACGGCCGAGGCCCGAGCGCCGTGGGCGGCCGAGTACCGCGTGGGTGAGCTGGCCGCCGAGTTCGCGGAGCGGCTCCGCGAGGAGCTGGACTTCCGGGTCGAGGCGCGCAACGCCATCGAGATCGGGGGGCGCCTGGGGACCGACGGCGGGGTGCGGGCGCCCCGGGTCCACGAGGAGCTGACCACCGGCCGCGTCCTCGCGATGGAGTGGTTGGACGGGGTGAGCGTCCGCCAGTCGGCCCAGGTCGATGCGCTCGGCGTCGACCGCCAGGCACTGGCCGACGCCCTGCTGCGCTGCTCGCTGCAGCAGATGCTCGTCGACGGCCACTTCCACGCCGACCCGCATCCGGGGAACGTCCTGGTCCTGGCGGACGGCTCCCTCGGGCTCATCGACTGGGGCGCCACGGGGCGCCTCGACCCGATCCAGCAGACATCGCTGCGGGAGCTGGTACTGGCGGTGAGCCTGCGCGACGCCGGCCTCATGCGCCAGGCCGTGCTCGAGGTCGCCACGCTGCGGCGCGGGTTCGACGACGAGCTGCTCGAACGGGCCCTGGCCCGGTTCGTCGCCCGCAACTTCCGGCCCGGGGCCACGCCCACCGCCGCCATGTTCAACGAGCTGCTGCAACTGCTGTTCGCCTTCGGGATCACGCTGCCGCCCGAGTTCAGCACCTTCTTCCGGGCCCTGGTCACCCTGGAGGGCACGCTGACCGTGCTGTGCCCCGGTTACCTGGTGATCGAGGCGGCCCAGGCCATCGCCAAGGAATGGGCCCGCGACCGGCTCACGCCCGGCACCCTGCAGGAACTGGCCCGCCAGGAGCTGGTGTCGCTCACGCCCCTGCTGCGCCGGCTGCCCCGGCACGCCGATCGGCTCGCCACCATCGTCGAACGGGGAGACCTTCGGGCCAGCGTGAGCCTGTTCAGGGACGTGGAC
>JBOGIC010000109.1:0-4904 GCA_050744985.1 Acidimicrobiales bacterium | reverse complement strand
TTCTCCGACCTCGAAATCGACTCCCCCTACAACACCTACAAGATCGACGGGCTGCCGCCGGGGCCCATCGCCAGCCCGGGAAAGGCCGCACTGGAGGCAGCCCTGCGCCCGCCGGCGGGGCCCTGGCTCTACTACGTCCTGATCGACACGAACGGCAAGCACGGGTTCGCCACGACCGGCGCCGAGTTCAACCGCCTGATCGCGGAGGCGGAGCGGAAAGGCGTCCGCTGACGGACAACGGCCCACCTCCGCTGTCGGCCGCCACGCGGCTCGCAGCGGTGATCGGACATCCCGTCGGTCACTCCCTGTCGCCGGCGATGCACAACGCCGCCTTCCGGGCGCGCCGCCTCGACTGGGCCTACGTTGCGTTCGACGTGACGCCCGACGCGCTGGCCGCCGCCGTTTCGGGCATGCGGGCGTTCGGATTGGGTGGGCTGTCGGTGACCATCCCCCACAAAGAAGGCGTGGCGCGCCTGGTGGACGAGCTGTCGGGCACGGCGGAGGCTCTGGGCGCGGTGAACACCGTCGTCGCCGGCCAGAACGGACGGCTGCGGGGCGAGAACACCGACGGCGCCGGCTTCCTCCGGGCCCTGCGCGAGGGTGACGGCTTCGACCCGGCGCACCGCCGCTGCCTGGTGGTCGGCGCGGGTGGCGCGGCGCGGGCGGTCGTGAAGGCGCTGGCCGACGCGGGTGCGTCCGAGGTGGTCGTGGCCAATCGCACGCGGTCGCGCGCCGAGGCCATCGTCGGCCTGGCCGGGGACTGCGGGCGCGTCGGCGTGGCCGAGGAGGCGGGGGAGGCCGACCTGGTCGTCAACGCGACGCCGGCCGGCATGGCCGGCTCCGGCCTCGAGGATGCGCTCCCCTTGGACCCCGCCCATCTGGGGCCGGGCCAGCTGGTCGTCGACCTCGTCCCAAACCCGGCCATCACGCCGCTCATCGAGGCGGCGCGCGAGCGGGGCGCCACCGCCGCCAACGGGCTGGGCATGCTCGTACACCAGGCGGCGCTCGCGTTCCGTTTCTGGACGGGGGAAGACGCGCCGGTCGACGTGATGGCGCGCGCCGCCCTCGCCGAGCTCGACCGCCGCGTCCGAGCATGATCGGCGCCGTCGCCGGCGTGCTCGCGTGCGCGGTCCTCGGCCTGGTCGTCGGGCTGTTCCTCAACGTCGTGATCGACCGCGTGCCGGCCAAGGAGCCGTTGTGGCCGTTGCGGTTCCGCTGCCCCCACCGGCCCCGGGTTCGGGCCGAGGGTGACGGCGGCGATGGCGAGGACGACGCCACGGTGGTGGTGGAGGACGACGAGGACGCCGAGCGGCCGGGCCTCCCGATCGCGGCGTGGCTGCGGCCCGGTGGCCGGTGCCCGGTCTGCACCGCCCGCCTGCCGCCCCGCTACCTGCTGGTGCCGCTGGCCAACGCCGTGCTGTTCGCGGCCGCCGCCGTACGCTTCGGCGCCGACTGGGCGCTGCCGGCCTACCTCGTGTTCTTCGCCGCCCTGCTCGCCATCAGCGTCGTCGACCTGCAGCTGTACATCATCCCGAACCGCATCGTGTACCCGGCGATCTTCGCGTCGGTCCCGCTGCTGGCCCTGGCCGCCGTCCTCGGGGACGAACCGTCCGACCTGGTGCGGGCCCTGATCGGTGGGGCGGGAGCGTGGACGGCGCTGCTCGTCATCCACCTCGTATCGCCGGGCGGGATGGGCTTCGGCGACGTCCGCCTGTCGTTCCTCCTCGGGCTGTTCCTCGGCTGGCTGAGCTACGGCCACGTGGTGGTCGGGATGTTCCTGGGGTTCCTGCTCGGAGCGGTGATCGGTCTGCTGCTCGTGGGGCTGCGGCTCCGCGCCCGCACCGACCACGTCCCGTTCGGGCCGTTCCTGGCGGCGGGGGCCATGCTCGCGGTGCTGTTCGGCGGGCCCCTCGTCGACACCTGGTTGTAGGCGGGGCGGGCCGGAACTTCGCTGGGATTCCGGGGACCCGCCGGTACGATGCCTTTCGTGCTGCGCTACCTGACCGCCGGTGAATCCCACGGACGCGCCCTCGTCGCGATCGTGGAGGGCCTCCCGGCCGGCCTGCCCATCACCGTGGAGCAGATCCAGGCGGAACTGGCGCGGCGCCGGCTCGGCTACGGCCGGGGACCGCGCATGCGGTTCGAGCAGGACGCCCTCACCCTGCTGGGCGGCGTACGGCACGGGCGCACCCTGGGCTCCCCCGTGGCGATCGAGATCGCCAACACCGAGTGGCCGAAGTGGGAGCAGGAGATGGACCCGGCGCCGGGCCGGACCGAGAAGCCCCTTACCCGCCCCCGGCCCGGGCACGCCGACCTGGCCGGCATGCAGAAGTACGGCTTCGACGACGCCCGGGACGTGCTCGAGCGGGCGTCGGCCCGGGAGACGGCGGCGCGCGTGGCCGCCGGGACGTGCGCCAAGGCGTTGCTCCACCAGCTCGGCGTGGAGCTCGTGTCCCATGTGATCCAGATGGGCCCGGTGGTGGCGAAGTCGGGCGCCCGCCCCGGTCCGCAGGATCTCGCCCCGGTCGACGAGTCGCCGGTGCGGTGCTTCGACCCCGAGGCCGAGGAGGCGATGATCGCCGAGATCAAGGCCACCGCCAAGGTCGGGGACTCGTTGGGGGGCGTGGTCGAGGTGCTCGGGTACGGCGTCCCCGTCGGCCTCGGCAGCCACGTGCACTGGGACCGCAAGATCGACGGCCTGCTGGCGCAGGCGCTGATGAGCATCCACGCGGTGAAGGCGGTGGAGATCGGCGAGGGCTTCGACGTGGCCGGCCGGCGCGGCTCGGAGGCGCACGACGAGATCCTCTGGGACGCCGCGGAAGACGCCTACCGGCGCCCGACGGCGCGCGCGGGCGGCGTGGAGGGCGGCATCACCAACGGCGACCTTCTCGTGGTGCGGGCGGCCATGAAGCCGCTGTCGACGCTCAACCGGCCGGTCCTGCGCACCGTCGACGTCGGGACCAAGGAGGAGTCGGTCTCGTTCAAGGAGCGCACCGACGTCACCGCCGTGCCCGCCATGGGCGTGGTGGCCGAGCACATGGTCGCCCTCGTCCTGGCCGCCGAGGCGCTGCGGAAGTTCGGCGGTGACTCGATGGAGGAGGTGGTGCGCAACCGCGACGCCTACCTGCGCTCCCTGGGCGGCGAGGGCTGAGCGCTGGCGAACTCGATCGTCCTCATCGGCATGATGGGCGCGGGCAAGACGACGACGGGACAGGCGGTGGCCGAACGGCTGGGCTGGGAGTTCCTGGACAGCGACCGCCAGGTCGAGGCCCGCACCGGTCGCACGGTCGCCGACATCTGGCGCGAGCAGGGTGAGCGCGGCTTCCGCGAGCTGGAGACCGACGCCCTGGCGGCCGCCCTGGCCGGCACCGTCGACCGGCCGGCGGTGATCGCCGCCGCCGGGGGTGTCGTGCTCAACCCGCGGAACCGGGCCCTGTTGGAGGCGCACCCACCGGTCGTGTGGCTGCGCGCCCGGCCGGACACGCTGGCCGCCCGCGTGGTCGGCGGCACCCACCGGCCCCTTCTCGACGTCGACCCGGCCGCCGCCCTGGTTCGCCTCGACGAGGAGCGTCGGCCGTTCTACGAGGCGCTGGCCCACACCGTGATCGACGTCGACGACCTGGCGCCCGAGGAGGTGGTCGACCGGGTGGTCAACCTGGCGTTTAACTCGCGAAAGGGGTACCTTCACGGGCCAATTCCGCGGAGTAAAGCGGAGGGGGGGCGGTGATCACCGTCCCGGTCCGGCTGGTCGAGCGGTCGTACGACGTGGTCGTGGGGCGGGGGGCGCGGCACCGTCTACTCGAGCACCTGCCCGTCGGGGCGACGCGGGCCGCCATCGTCACGCAGGCGGACATCCCGGTGGAGGTCGACGGCGGGGTGGAGCAGAAGCGGTTCGTCATCGATGACGGCGAGGAGGCGAAGTGCCTCGAGACGGTCGAGGAGCTGTGTCGCGGGTTCGTGCGCTTCGGCCTGACCCGCGCCGATGTGGTCGTGGCGGTCGGCGGCGGGGTGGTGACCGACACCGCCGGGTTCGCGGCCGCCGTCTACCACCGGGGCGTCGCCGTCATCCACGTCCCCACCACGCTGCTCGCCCAGGTCGACGCCGCCATCGGCGGCAAGACGGGCGTCAATCTCCCGGAGGGCAAGAACCTCGTGGGCGCCTTCTGGCAGCCGGCCGCCGTGCTGTGCGACGTCGACGTGCTCGAGTCCCTTCCGCCGCGGGAGTACCGCAGCGGGCTGGGCGAGATCGCCAAGTGCCACTTCCTCGACCGTGACCCGGCGTTCGCCGACCTCGCCCTGGAGGAGAAGGTGGCGCGCTGCGTCGCCATCAAGGCGAGGATCGTCGAGGCCGATGAGCGCGAGCTCACCGGGCGCCGGGCCATCCTCAACTACGGACACACACTCGGCCACGCCCTGGAGACCGCGGGCCGCTACGACCTGCGCCACGGCGAAGCGGTCGCCATCGGCTTGTGCTTCGCCGCCCGGCTCGCCCGGCGCCTCGGTCGGATCGACGACGATGTCGTCAAGGAGCACGACGAGGTCGTGGCCTCCTACGGCCTTCCGACGGTGGTGCCGCCCGGCCACGATCCCGACGAGCTCATCGCCCTCATGGGTCGCGACAAGAAGGCGGTGCAGGGGCTGACCTTCGCCCTGCTCGGGCCGGCGGGTGTCGAGGTCGTGCCGGGAGTGGCGCGGGCCCACGTGGAGGCGGCCCTGGCCGAGGTGTCGTCGTGACCGGCCACGGCGTTCAGGGCACGCAGGCCGGCCACGGCGTTCAGGCCACGCAGGCCGGCCACGGCGTTCAGGCCACGCAGGCCGGCCACGGCGTTCAGGCCACGCAGGCCGGCCACGGCGTTCAGGCCACGCAGGCCGGCCACGGCGTTCAGGCCACGCAGGCCCGGAAA
>JBOGIC010000108.1:0-2376 GCA_050744985.1 Acidimicrobiales bacterium | reverse complement strand
GACCGGCCCCACCGCTGGGAGAACACGGGACCGCAGGCGGCGCAGCTGATCTGGCTGACGCTGCGGCCCCTCCAGTCGTGCGCGGTCGGGGCATGACCATCGCCATCGGCGCCACTGTCGCCCCGTGGATCCAGGGGTTCACGCCCTTCGAGCGAGCGACGGTCACCCGCACCGAGGTCGTTCGCCCGGCGATGTGCGGGCACAACTCGCTGTTCGTGGGCCACATCGGGGACTGGACGTGGGACGCCGTCAGCGAGGTGTGCGGCACCGACGTGCTGCGGGCCCGCAACCGGGCCGGGGACCCGACCTACCTCTCCTTCTACTACTACCGGGTGCGGGGCAGCCGGCGGTTCCACCTGCGAACGCCCACCTTCGGCGACCGCCTGCACGTCACGACCCGGCTGTTCGACTTCGGCAGCGAGTCGGTGCTCGCGCTGCACCGGATCGGGTTGTCCGCCGGGTTGCCGTCGTTCGAGGTGGACGACTTCTACGCCCCGGCCGGCGACGGGTGCCTGTACGTCGAGACGTTCAACCGGTGGATTTCGCGGCGCGAGCGGAGCGACTCGAACCGCGACCTCGTGAGGTCCTCGCCCGCCGACTTCGAGCACACGCACCTGCCGAAGCTGCCCGAGCGCTATTCGCCGCGGGACGCGTGCCGCCGGGCCCGGACCGACCTCACGTTCTCACCCGATGCGGTCACCGGGCCGGGCCTCGTCACGGAGTACCCCGTAGACCTCACCCGTGACTTCAACGGCGTCGGCCTCCTGCACTTCGCCGCCTACTTCTCGATCGTGGACGGCGCCCTGCTGCGGTACTGGCGCCACCTCGGCCGCAGTGACCGTTCGTTCCTCGACCGGGTCGTCGTCGACCAGCAGCTCTGCTACCTCGGCAACGCCGACGGCGACTGTGTCGTGGAATCCACCGTCGTGCCCCGGCACGCCGCTGCGGATGAGGTCTACGACGTCGTGCTGCGCGACCGCGACGACCGGCGCCTCCTGGCGGTCAGCACCCTGCGCCTCCTCGTTTAATTCGCGGAAGAGGGGTCTCTGACCCCCAATGGCGCGGAGCAAACGCTACGCGTGGCCAAACCAGCGGCGCCGGCGTGAGGCGCCGAACTCGCGTTTCTCGCGGGCGAGCTCGGCCGAAGGCGGCTGGAACATCGCCGTCGGGCTCGACCCGGCGAGGAAGTTGACGTTGACGCCGCCGACGCGCGCGTCGCCCATCTCGACGTAACACACGGCGGCGCCCTGGTAGGGCGGGGGTGCGGCGCCGCCCCGCAGCTGGGCGATGAGCACCTCGGCGACGGTGCCGGCCTCCCCTTCGGCGAAGACGCCCGCACGCGGGACCGGCGCGCTCGTGACGTCGCCCACCGCGTACACACCGGGGAACCGCGTGGCGAAGGTGGTGGGGTCCACGGCGATCCAGCCGTTCTCGGCGAGGGGCGAATCCGCCACGACCGGCGGGGCGCAGTGGACGGGGACGCCGAGGAACAGGTCGTAGGCCAGCTCCCGCCCGTCGGCGAGGAATGCCACGTTGGCCTCGGGGTCGAGCCGGTTGACGAGCGAGCCCGGCCAGTGCTGGATGCCGCGCTCGGCCAGCAGCGAGAGGATGGCGTCGGAGGCCTCGGCCGACACTGGGATCGGCCGCGGCAGCGGGCTCACCACGTACATGGTGACGGCGTCGCGGGCACCCCGCTGCACCAGGGACTCGTGCAGCATGAACGCGGTCTCGTACGGCGCCGGGGGGCACTTGAAGAGGTTGCCCAGCACGCCGATGACGACGGTGCCCGAGTCGAAGGCGGCGACCACGTCGCGCAGGGCGGCCGCCCCTTCGTTCGAGTAGAACTCGTGGCCACCTTCGACGAGCCCGGGTGTCGCCGCCGGATCGAGGTCGGCCCCGAGCGAAACTACGAGGATGTCGGCGTCGTAGGTGCCGTGGTCGGTGACGACGCGGCGGCTCTCCGGGTCGATCGAGGTGACGGTCTCCTGGCGGAACTCGACGCCGGGCTTGGCGATGTCCCGATAGGCGAGCCGCACCTCGTCGAGGCTCTGATGGCCGAACATCACGTCGAGCTTCTTGAACCCGAAGACGAACGAGTCGCTCTTGTCTATGAGCGTCACGCGCACCCCGTCGGCCAGTTCGTCGGACAGGCGGGTCGCGAGCTCGAGGCCGCCGAAGCCCGCCCCGAGGATCACCACATGGGTCGTCACGCCGCCGAGTATGGCGCGGCGCGTACGTCCCCGTAGACGGCCGGTAGCGTGCGGCTCCGTGAGCGGCGCCCTGGTCACCGACCTCTACGAGCTGAACATGGCGGCCAGCTACCTGCGCCGCGGGATGGTCGAGCCGGCGACGTTCAGCCTGTTCGTGCGCGATCTT
>JBOGIC010000107.1:0-7630 GCA_050744985.1 Acidimicrobiales bacterium | reverse complement strand
GCCGAACTGCTTCTGGCCCGACGTCGCCTTCGACGGCGACGGCCGGCTCCTCGTGCTCTACACGGCCACCGGAGGCCGCTACAACCAGCCCCTGGGCGTGTGGCTGCAACGCTACGACGGCGAGCAGCCGGCCGGTTCGGCCGTGCGGGTGGCGGGCACCGAGGCCTTCCACGCCCGCTTTGCCGTCGACGGCCGGACCGTCCTGGTGGTGTACGTGCAGACCCCCCCGGAGAACGCCGACCGGCCTCTGGGCTTCGAGCCGGGCGCCCATCCGATCCTGCTGGCGATTTCCGACGACGGCGGGTCGACGTTCTTCCCGCCCGTCGCCGTCAGCCAGTCCGGCGAGCGGGTGGCCCACCCCAGCGTGCTCGTCGGCGCCGGCGGCCAGGTCGTCGTGGGCGCGCTCGACTACGGCGACGACATCGAGAACTACGAGGCCACCCACGAGGGGCGCGCCGGCCCGCCGCCCGCCGCCCGGTGGCGGGTCGTCGTGTGGCGGTCGACCAACGGCGGCTTCGCGTTCGGCCCGGCCGTGCCGGTCAGCGACCCCTACCCGGTGCCCCAGCGCGTCGTCATCGACCTGGCGCCCGGCCCCAGCTTTGCCGCCGACCCCGTGCGCAACCGCCTGTACGCCAGTTGGGACGGCCTGCGTGGCCCGAACGCCGAGAACAGCGTGGCCGGCACCGGCACGGGCCGAGACGTCTTCGTGGGCCGCTCCGACGACTTCGGCGCCACGTGGTTGGCGCCGACCCGGCTGGAGCCGACGGCGGAGAGTCAGCTCCTCCCGGCCGTCGGTGTGGCCGTGGCGCCTGACGGGCGGGTCGACACTGTCTTCTACGACCGCAGCCGAGATCCCGACGACGTGATGGCCGAGGTGGTGGTCGGGTCGTCCTGGGACGGCGGCGCCACCTTCACCACCGCCGTCGCCTCCCACGCCGCCTTCGACACCCGCATCGGCCTGGGCAGCCCCCAGGGTGTCCCGCAGCTCGGCAACCAGCTGGCCGTCCTCTCGCAGGCCGACCGCTTCCTGGCCTTCTGGGCCGACACCAGCCAGGGCACCATCGATACCAACCTGCAGGATCTCGCCGTCGTGACGGTGGGGACGTCCGAGTCGGGCGGGAGCCGCTGGGCGGTGATCGTGCTGGGCGGGCTGCTCGTGGCGGCGGGCGCCGCCGTGCTGATCGTCAGCCGGCGTCAGGCCCGGGCTCAGCCGGAGGAGCCGTAGCCTTCTGCGCTTCCTGGGCGGCCTCGATGGCGGCCAGGTCCTGCCAGTGGACGGTCACCCACATGAGGCCCAGCCCGAAGGTGGCCAGCGCCGCGGAGGAGTGGTAGATCGTCCCCGCCCAGGGGGCCTCGTCGTTGAACGCCTGGACGATGAGCGGGATGTGGGTGGCCATCATCCAGAACCCGGCCAGCAGCACCACCGTGCCGCAGATGAACGGGGTGAGGTTCGGGCCCTTGTTGCTGCGCCCGGTCACCACGGCCACCGCCGACACGATCAGCACCAGGATCCCGGGGATGATGTGGTCGGCGACCTCCTTGGAGGCCTCGGTCATCAACGTCGGTCCGCTGTACTGCGGCAGGGTCGCCCACACGCCCACCAGCAGACCGGCCCACGGCAGCCACCACCGCGGGTCGCGGGGGGCCGCCTCCGGGGGCGCGCCCGTCGCGGTGTCATCGGCGCCGGGATCGGCGCGCGTCTCGGGAGGGACGTCCGTCACGTCCTAGTTCCCGTTGGGCAGGAGCATCTCCGCCACGCCGACCAGAGCCCGCACCGCCGGGGCGTCGGGGGCGTGGTCGACGGGCGCCACGCCGTAGCGGTCGGCTTCCCGGATGGCGGGGTCGTCCGGTACCGGCACGACCTCGAGGTCGGGGAAGGCCGCCCGGATGATGGCCAGGTCGTTCTCGTTGCGGACGCGGTTGGCGATGATGACCACCCGCTGGAGCAACTTCTCACGAGAGAGCTGGGCGGCCCGCAGCCCCACCTCGATGGACTTGGGCGTGGCCTCGACGACGACCAGCACCGTGTCGACCTTCTGCTCCTCGAGCCGGGTGAGCGTACCCACGCCCGCCTCGAAGTCGGCGATGACCGTGTCGTTGGGATCGAATTCGGCGGATCCGAGCAACTGCTCGGGGGACAAGCCACATCAGAGTCAGCCGGGTTCGGGATTGTCGATCCTCGACACCACGGCCAGGCGCACCCCGTCGGGGCCGTCGGAGCCGTAGCGCCCGATCAACGAATCCCAGGTCGGCGCATGCTCCTCCTGACCCTCGTCGAGGGCCTGGCGCATGGAGATGAGCCGTTCGGTCTCCTCGTCGCCCACACCCAGCGAGATCCCGAGGTTGGGGTTGGAGTCGCAGTCGAGGGCGACGACCGGGAGCCCGTTGCGGGCCAGCGTCCGGGCGATGACCGACGACGTGGTCGTCTTGCCTGACCCGCCCTTTCCGACGACTGCCAGCTTCATGTGCCCTCCACAGACGCGGTCGCTTCGACGACGCGTTCCACCAAAGACTCTACCTCCGCGACCGCCTCTGAATCAGGGGCATCGTCGATCGGCGCCCGCCGGTTGCGCTCCGCGTCGGCGAACGCCTCGTCCCACGGCACGGCGGCGACGACCTCGAGCCCGGTGCGTTCGGCGATCAGTTCGGCGTCGTCGGGGGCGCGCACCTTGTTGGCGATGGCCAGCACCCGCTTGGGCCCGGTTTCGAGGTCGACGAGGCGGGCGAGGCGCCGCCCGGACAGGAACCCGGCGGCGGTCGGCTCGACCACCACGAGGGCCGTGGTGGCGAAGTTGGCCCAGCCGGTGAACGGCTGGCGCGTGCCACCGGGGAGGTCGCCGACCACGTGCCAGTGGTCGTCGGGGAGGTCGCGGACGATCTGGAGGAACGCGAGCTGCGAGCGGAACAGGCGCCGCCCGCTCTCGGCCTGGCCCTTGATCTTGCCGAACTGCAGGAACCGCACGCCGTCGGGCCCGTCCACGGCGTAGCGCTCGACCGCCTCGGTGGCGCCCAGCCCGTCCACCAACCGGTACCGGGGGCCCTTCTCGCCCTCCTGGCGCTCGCGGACGGCCTCGTCGGCGATGCGCACGTCGTCGTCGATGTCCAGCCCCAGCGACAGGGCCAGCCCCGGCAGCGGGTCCGAGTCGACGGCCAGCACGTGCGCGCCGCGGCGGGCGAGGAAGCGGCTGAACGTCCCGGCGATGGCCGACTTGCCGGCGCCGCCCTTGCCGACAAACGCGATCTTCACCGGTCCCCCCCTCGATTGATCCGCGAAACAGGTACCTCAGAGGCCCAATGGCGCGGAGTAAACGCCGTCACTTCTTGACCGCCTCCTTCACTTCCTCCACCGCCGGCGGTGGGCGCCGGGCCTCCCGCATGGCGACGAACAGCGATGCCGCCCCTATGACGAACAGCCCCAGGATCACGGGCCACTGGCCCAGGAACGGGGTCGAGCCGGCCAGGCTGACGGTCGCCGTGCCGATGTCCTGCGCGCCGTCGGCCTCGTTGCCCTCGCGGGTGTCGGTCCAGGCCGCCGCCGCCTGGTTGCCCCACGCGTCCAGCCCGAGCCGGGTGCCGAAGTCGGTGCCGTGGAGCAGGCTCGCCGACGGCCCCACCCGCGAGTCGAACGCCACCGACGAGAGGGCGAAGTCGGTGAACGAGTTGCCGCCGTCGGTCGAGGACGCGAAGAAGACCTCGGTCTGAATGTTCTGCTTGTCGTTGCGTCGGTCGTAGAACAGCACCTCGACCCGCCCGTCGTCGTTCACCGCCACCTTGGGCAGGTACTGGGCGGTCTGGTCGCGCACCGGGTTGGTGTTGACGCGCAGGGCCTCCGACCAGCTCTCCCCACCGTCGGACGACCGCTTGACGAACACGTCCTCGTCGCCGTTGCGCCCGTCGGCCCACGCCGCGTAGATCGTGCCGCCGCCCTCCACCGCCAGCGACGGCGACTCGGGCAGGTACACGAGGAACCGGCGGGCCGGGATCAGCCCCGACTCGAACTCGTTGCCCCGCGTCCAGGTCTGGCCGCCGTCGATCGAACGGGTGATGACCAGGGCGAACGGGTCCTCGAAGACCGGCCCTTCCAGGTTCTCGAAGTCCCGGCGGTCGCCCTTGAAGTCCTCGTACAGGACGGTGAGGTTGCCCCGGTTGTCGACGGCCGGACTGGCGCCCCCGACCCGCACCCGCTCGGGGTCGCTGATCACCACGGGCTGGGTGAAGGTCTGCCCGCCGTCGTTGGAGCGCACGGTCACGATCGGGTTGGCGCCGAGCAGGCTCAGCAGGCCCGTCTCCTTGCCCTGCAGCCAGGTGATGTGGATCGTGCCGTCGGGCGCCACCGCCAGGCGGGCCTGGAAGGTCAACTCGCCGGCGATGCGCACCGGCGGCGTGAGGGTCTTGCCACCGTCGGTGGACGTGGACAGCCACAGGTTGGCGGGGGCGTTGCCGTTGCCCACGAGGTTGACGTAGAGCACGTAGAGCTTGCCGTCGTTGTCGAAGGCGATGTCGGGCCCGAACGGGCAGGGCCGCGACGCGATCGTGGCCGTGCAGGCCGGGGTGCCGTTGGGCAGCGGGAGCTCGGTGGCCGTCCAGGTCTTCCCCGAGTCCTCGCTGTACTGCAGGACCGCCGAGAAGTTGGGTCGGTCGACGCGGTAGGTGAGCACCCGGTTGGAGGAGTCCTTGGGGTTGCGCAGGACGGTCGGCGAATTGATCGCGTCGATGCGGGTGGCGCCCTGGACGAGCACGTTCTCCGACACGGTCGTGCTGCGGTCGGTCGTGAGCAGCAGCACCGCCCCGAGCACGGCCGCGAACCCACACACGACCGCGACGAGAGCGAACACGTTGCGCCGGCTCATCAAGAGGGACTGTACCCGCGGCGTCCCGGACGCGGTTCAGCCACGCACAGGACCGCAGAAAGGGGGCGAGAAGGGGCCCCGACTGGCGGAGGCCCCTTCTCGGGAGGGGGTTTGCACCGCAGAGTGGTGCACGACGCTTGTACCCGACCCCCAAACCACCTAAACCAGATTTCTCGAAAAAAGTTTCACCCCACGGTTCTTGTAAGCGTCAGCCACCGTTTTGGTGGCTGACGCTTACAAGAACGGTCAGGGGCTCGGCCTCCTCGGTCGTCAGCTCGGCGGCCCGCCCGGCTTCCTTCACATCGTCGACGACCTGGGCCAGCGCGGCGAGGAACGCCGACGGCGCCCGCACGTGCACCGAGGCGACGTCGGCCCGCATCGAGACCTTGGCGCCCGTCTTGGCCTTGCGGATCTCGGCCAGCACCGTGCCCGCCGCCGCCAGCACGTCCGGGTCGCCGCCGCCGGGCAGTTCGGCCGCCGACGGCCACGCCGCCCGGTGCACGGAGCCGTCGTTGAACCACGACCACACCTCTTCGGTCACGTAGGGCAGGAACGGCGCCAGCAGCCGCACGAAGCTCGACAGGGCCAGGCGCAGCGCGGTGTGGGCCGACGCCGCCGGCCCGTCGCCCCGAGAGCCGTACGCCCGCCCCTTGACCAGCTCGAGGTAGTCGTCACAGAACTCCCAGAACAGCATCTCCGACCGCTCGAGCGCCCGGGCGTAGTCGTAGCCCTCGAACGCAGCCGTCGCCTCGTCGACCAGCGCCGACAGCCGCGCCAGCAGGGCCAGGTCGAGCGGTTCGCTCACCGTGGCGCTCGATGAGGCGGAGAGCGACAGCACGAACTTGGAGGCGTTGAGCACCTTGATGGCCAGACGGCGCCCGACCTTCATCTGCCCTTCGTCGACGGCCGTGTCGACGCCCGGCCGCCCGCTGGCCGCCCAGTACCGCACGGCGTCGGAGCCGTACTGGTCGAGCAGGCCGATGGGCGTGACGACGTTGCCCTTCGACTTGGACATCTTCTTGCGGTCGGGGTCGAGCACCCATCCCGAGATGGCCGCATGCCACCACGGCAGCGACCCGTGCTCGTCGTGGGCCCGCACGACCGTCGAGAACAGCCATGTGCGGATGATCTCGTGGGCCTGGGGGCGCAGGTCCAGGGGGAAGACCCGCCCGAACAGGTCGGGGTCGTCCTCCCACCCGCCGGCGATCTGGGGCGTCAGCGACGAGGTCGCCCACGTGTCCATGACGTCGGGGTCGCCCGTGAAGCCACCGGGTTTGTCGCGCTGGTCCTCGGTGTAGCCGTCGGGCACGTCGGTGGACGGGTCGACGGGCAGGCGCGACTCGTCGGGCACCATCCGGCTCTCGTAGTCGACCTCCCCGTCGGTGTCGATGCGGTACCAGACCGGGAACGGGACCCCGAAGTACTGCTGGCGGCTGATGTTCCAGTCCCCGTTCAGGCCGTTGACCCACGACTCGAAGCGCGCCCGCATGTAGGGCGGGTGCCACTGCAGCTCGCGCCCTCGTGCGAGCAGCTGGTCGCGTATGCCCATGGTGTGCAGGAACCACTGCCGGCTCGTGACGATCTCGAGTGGCCGCTCGCCCTTCTCGTAGAACTTGACCGAGTGGGTGACGGGCTTGGGCTCGCCGATAAGGTCGCCCGACTCGCGCAGCAGCGCCACCATCTCGTTGCGGGCCTGCTTGACCGTCCGACCCCGGAGCCGGTCCCATGCGGCGCCGTCCTCGATTCCGTCGCCGACGCCGGGCGGCGGCTCGTCGACGATCCGGCCGTTGCGCCCGACGATGGCCCGGGTCTCCAGGCCCAGCTCGCGCCACCACGTCACGTCGGTGACGTCGCCGAACGTGCAGATCATGGCGATCCCGGTGCCCTTGTCGGGCTCGGCCAGCGGGTGCGCCTTGATGGGCACCTTGACGCCGAAGACGGGCGTCGTCGCCGACAAGCCGACCAGCTCCCGGTACCGCGCGTCGTCGGGATGGGCCACCATGGCCACGCACGCCGCGATCAGCTCGGGGCGGGTCGTGTCGATCTCGATGGGCTGCCCGCCCGGCCCGCCGAAGCGGATGCGGTGGTACGCCCCGGCCTGCTCGCGGTCCTCCAGCTCGGCCTGGGCCACGGCCGTGTGGAAGTCGACGTCCCACAGTGTCGGCGCCTCGGCCTGGTAGGCCTCACCCCGGGCCAGGTTGCGCAGGAACATCCGCTGCGAGACCCGCTGCGCCTGCACACCGATCGTGGTGTAGGTCGTCGACCAGTCGACGGAGAGCCCGAGCCGGCGCCACAGTTCCTCGAAGGCCTTCTCGTCCTCGACCGTCAGACGCAGGCACAGCTCGACGAAGTTGGGCCGGGAGATGTGGATGGGCGGGCTGGGCGGCGACGCGGGCGGCTGGAAGTCGGGGTCGTAGGGCAGCGTCGGGTCGCAACGGACGCCGAAGTAGTTCTGCACCCGCCGCAGCGTGGGCAGGCCGTTGTCGTCCCAGCCCATCGGGTAGTACACCTCCCGGCCCCGCATGCGCTGGAAGCGGGCGACGGTGTCGGTGTGGGTGTAGGAGAACACGTGGCCGATGTGCAGCGACCCGCTGACCGTCGGCGGAGGCGTGTCGATGGCGTAGATCTCGTCGCGCGTGTGCCCGCGGTCGAAGCGGTAGGTGCCGTCGGCCTCCCACCGCTCGCCCCACTTCTGCTCGAGCCCTTCGAGGCTCGGTTTATCCGGGATGCCCGCAGCCATGTCGGGGTTACGGTAACCGGAACATGCGCCTCCACGACAC
>JBOGIC010000106.1:0-4847 GCA_050744985.1 Acidimicrobiales bacterium | reverse complement strand
GCGCAACGGGATGCTCCCGATCATCGACAACACCAAGGTCGTCGGGTTGGTCGCCCTGCCCGGCGCCATGACCGGGATGCTGCTGGCGGGCGCGTCGCCGAAGGCGGCCATCCAACTGCAGCTGGTCGTGATGTACATGCTCGTCGCCGGCAACGCCCTGGCCGCCTTGCTCTCCGGCGAGCTGACCGTCCGCCGCCTGTTCACGAAGGACCACCAGCTCATCCGTTCGGTCCGGCGCGTCGCGAGCTGATCGCTAATCGTTGCGGTAGACGATCTTCGTCTGGCCCGCGACGATCTGGTCGTCGCGGTACAAGGGGCGGCTGCCGGTGAGCGCCGCCCCGTTGACGGTGGTGCCGTTGGTCGACCCGAGGTCGCGTACGCTCCACCCCGCCGCGAGCCGTTCGAAGACCAGGTGGCGGCGCGAGGTGGCGGCGTCGTCGATCACGACGTCGTTGTCGTTGGCCCGCCCGACCGCCACCCGGGCCGAGTCGAGAGCGATGATCGTGACGCCCTCCCGCCCCCAGACCTCGAGGTGCGGCGCCAACGGCCTACAGCAGCTTGCTGCCCTGCAATGGCACCTCACGCACGGTGCCGGCGGCCCTGATCTCCAGCTTGGCCTGGTACTCGCCGGCGGCCGCCGGGGCGAAGGTCACCTTGATGTCACAGCTCTGCCCCGGAAGGAGATTCGAGCAGCTGGCGTCCACCGGAGTCGCCTTGAAGCTGGACGCGTTCACGCCCGACACGCTAAGGGAAAGCGAGGCGCTCGTACGGCCGTCGTTCTTGGCCCTAACGACCGTATCGGGGGCATCCAAGGTCCCGAACTTGACCGACGTCGGCGTGACGCTGATCTGTGACGGCGAGGTGGCAGCGGGGCCTGTGCCGGTGGTGCCGCCCGGCAGCGCAGGCAGCGTGGTGAGGGCACCGAGCCCGGGGTTGACCGTCGTCGCCGGGCCGGCCGTGGTGGTCGGGGTCTCCTTGGCGTCGTCCTTCGAGCCGATCCATCCCAACTGGGTCGCGGCGCCAAGGATGCCGACGACGGCCGTCAGGACGCCGGCCGCGCCGGTGATGGCGCCGGCCGTCGTCGAAAAGAACGACTTGTCCTTCTGTTGGACACTCATGGGAAGGGTTCCTCCTCAGGCGGGGCGGTCGGCCGGGGAGAGCCACTCCCACCGTAGTTACCCCTACAGGGGCACTCCGACCACCTGGGCGGCGGCCCCCACGGCTTCACCCCGCGCGGCGGCGTCGTCGATGGCCGCGAGCGCCCGCGGGATGTCCAGGTCGTCGTCGAGCGCGGCCCGCACGTCGAACAGCCCTCCCTCACCCGGTCCGGCCTGTGCGCGCCAGCGCTGCAGACGCTCGTCGGCGGCGGGGAGCAGGCCGTCGTGCCAGTCCCACGAGTCGTGGTGGTCGTGGTCGAGCAGGGCCAGGCGCACGGCCATCGGGTCCCAGTCCTTCACCAGCTCACTCACGAAGACCAGGTTGCCGACCGACTTCGACATCTTGACCCCATCGAGGGTGACCATCGGGGCGTGGAGCCAGTGGCGGACGAACGGCTGCCCGTTCGCCGCCTCCGCCTGGGCGATCTCGCACTCGTGGTGCGGGAAGACGAGGTCGGTGCCGCCCCCGTGCAGGTCGATCGTGGGGCCCAGCTCCCGCGTCGCCAGCGTCGAGCACTCGATGTGCCAGCCCGGCCGCCCGGCGCCCCACGGCGACTCCCAGGCCGGCTCGTCGGGGGCCGACGGCTGCCACAGCACGAAGTCCAACGGGTCGCGTTTGGCCGGGTCGTCGGGGTTGCCGCCGCGCTCGCCGGCCAGGTCGAGCATCGTGGCCCGGTCGAGGTGGGAGAGGCGGCCGAACCGGTCGAAGGTCTCGACGCCGTAGTAGACGGCGCCGCCCGACCGGTACGCGTGCCCGCGGTCGAGCAGCGTCGCCACGACGCGCTGGATGTCGTCGATCGCCGACGAAGCCGTGGGCTCCGACGCCACGGGCAGAACGTTCAGGACCTCCATGTCGGCCTGGAAGCGGGCGACCTCCTCGGCCGCCAGGTCGCCGTAGCGGACGCCGAGCTCGCGTGCCTTGCGGAGGATGTCGTCGTCGACGTCGGTGACGTTGCGCACGCACCGGGTGTCGCGGCCGGCGTCGCGCAGGCGGCGCTGCAGCACGTCGTAGAACAGGTAGGTCGCCGCATGGCCCACGTGGGTGGCGTCGTAGGGCGTGATCCCGCAGGTGTACATGGTCACGACCGGGCCGGGCGTGAACTCGACGACCGCCTGGCGGGCGGTCTCGTACAGCCTCATCCCGGTCAGAGGCCGGTCAGCCGGACCGCCGCCCGCGCCTTGTGCCGGCGGTTGATCTCGAGCAGCACGGCCGTGAACGCTTCGACGGGCGCGGCGGAGACGAGCGAGCCGGCGTGGAAGGCCCGCAGGTGCGGGATCCGCCGCGCCAGGTCGGTCGTCGCCTCGACGGCCTCGTCGTGGGCCGAACAGATCAGGACGTCGCCTTCCATAGGCTTGGACAGGTCGGCCAGGGACTTGGCCGGAAGGTGGTGGAACGCGGCGGCGACCAGCGCGTCGGGGACGGCGGCCTGCACCTCGGCCGCCACCGATCCGCCGGGCGGCGTCACCGCCTTGAACTCGCCGCCCACGCGGACGAGGGCGTTGGCCATGCAGATCAGCACCTTGCCGCCGAGGTTGCCCGCCACGCTGACCGCCGTCGGCGCCGCCGCCTCCCATGGCGTGGCGACGATCACGACGGCGGCG
Organism: Acidimicrobiales bacterium; assembly: GCA_050744985.1. GTDB lineage: Bacteria > Actinomycetota > Acidimicrobiia > Acidimicrobiales > AC-14 > JBOGIC01. Next base: position 2,088 of record JBOGIC010000106.1, on the reverse strand, counting down.
CCGGCGGCGTCGGCGTTGCTGCCCGGCACCACCGGCAGGTCGAGGTCGGCCCAGCGATCGCGCAGCCCGTCACACACGACCGCGGCGCGCTCGGGCGACCGCGAGCCGATGACGACTTTGAGGCCCACCGCCGCGAGGCGGGCCGCGATGGCCTGTCCGGCTGGTCCGGTCCCTCCGAGAATGCCGACGTCCATGCCTCACACACTGGCACGGTCGCGGTGCATCCGCCGTCGGGGGTACTGCAGCGGATACCTCGGAAATACCCCGACATTCGCTCAAGGTCGCGCCTCCGGATGCCGATAGGCCGGGTATGGGGGGCCGAACGACCGAGCCCATGTTCTCCCGCTGGCGCGTCGTCCCCGGCCCGGATGACCCCTCCTCCGATTCCGATCCGCCCGAACGGGGTTATGCCGACTGGGGCGCGATGCTCCAGTCGCTCGAGGTCATCTGGGGCGTCGGGGCGACGTTCTTCCTGTTCGTGCTGGTCTCGGGCTGGACGCCGCACGACGGCGGCACCGTCCTGCTGTGCATCGACATCATCGGGTTCACGGTGCTCGGCCTGCTGGTCGTGGGCCGGGACCACCTTCCCGCCTGGACCCCGGACCTGTGCGCGTACCTGTTCTACCTGGTCGTCGGCGGCGTCATCTTCGCCTACCAGGACCCCGACAGCGTCGTGGCGTTCTTCTACCTGTGGCTGTTGGTGCACTCCTTCTACTTCCTCCCGTGGCGCCGGGCCGCGCCGCAGATCGCCTTCATCGCCATCAACTACGCCATCACGCTGCTGGCTATCGGGGGGGCGTTCCCGGCGCTGCGCTACGGGATCACGATGCTCACGACCGTCGTCATCGCGACCTTCGTCGGGATCCTGCGGGCCCGCGTCGACGCCCTCGTGACCCGGCTGTCGGGCGTGGCGCGCACCGACCCCCTCACCGGCCTCCCCAACCGGCGTGCCTACGACGAGCTGATCGACCTGGAGATCGCCCGCGCCGACCGCACCGGCAACACCCTGGCCGTCCTGATGGCCGACGTCGACCACTTCAAGCGCATCAACGACCGGTTCGGGCACCCGACCGGCGACATCGTGCTCCGGCGGGTGGCCGACCACCTCCAGCTCACCGGCCGGCGCGTGGACGTGGCGGCGAGGGTGGGCGGCGAGGAGTTCGTCGTCCTGTTGCCCAACACCGACACGCGCGGCGCCTTCCTCGTCGCCGAGCGCTTGCGCACGACGCTGCGCCGGTCCTTCGCCCACGACCCCATGGTCGTCACCATGAGCTTCGGCATTGCGTGCTACCCCGAGGACGGGATGGACGCCGCCTCCCTGTTCCAGGCGGCTGACACGGCGTTGCTCGAGGCCAAGGCCGATGGCCGGGACCGAGCCGTCGTGTACCACGGTCCCCTACTCGGTGCGACCTCCCAGATACGCCGCCCGCAGGATCTCGGGCCGGGCCACGAGCTCGGCGGCCGCGCCCTCGAACAGGCACCGCCCCGCGACTAGCACGACCGCCCGGTCGGCCCGTTCGAGGGCCAGGGCCGGGTGCTGCTCGGCGAGGATGCAGCCCGCGCCGTTGGCGACGGCGGCGCTGACGGCGGCGATGGCCTGGCGCGCCGTGGCCGGGGCCAGGCCCAGGCTCAGCTCGTCGACGAGCAGGACGCGTGGCTTCGTCACCAGCGCCCGGGCCAGGGCGAGGAGCTGCTGCTCGCCGCCCGAGAGCTGGCCCGCCTTGCGGTTGAGCAGCGGGGCGAGCGCCGGGAACTCGTCGGGGGCGGTCGCGCCCGGCGCCGCCAGGCGTAGGTTCTCGGCCACGGTCAGGCTGGGCAGGACGGCCCGGTCCTGGGGCACGTGCGCCAGGCCCCGCCGGGCCAACCGGTGGGCGGCGCCGAGCGGCCCGCCCAGCACGGTGACCTCGCCACTCGCCGGCCGTAGCAGGCCGGACAACGCCCGAAGCGTCGTGGTCTTGCCGGCCCCGTTCGGACCGAGCAGGGCAACCACCTCCCCGGCCCGGACCGAGATGTCGACGCCGTCGATCGCCGGCTCACCGGCCATGGCGTTCAGGCCACGCAGGCCGGCCACGGCGTTCAGGCCACGCA
>JBOGIC010000105.1:0-4167 GCA_050744985.1 Acidimicrobiales bacterium | reverse complement strand
ACCCGGGGCCGCCGGCCGGCGCGCCAGAAGGCGAGCCCGCGTTCGTGAGTACCGACCGGCGCCTGCTGCGCGACCTCATCCACATCCCCGAGGCCGTCTACCAGGGCGATCTCGTGTACCGCCTGGCCGACGCGGCGAGTGACCCAGGCCGCACGGTGGCCGAGTACGTGGTCACGCCCCAGCTGGAGGCTTCGTTCATTGCCGCCGTCAAGCTGCTGCGCTCGGCGGTGGCGGACGGGGTGTCGAAGGCGGCGTTCCTCGACGGGAGCTTTGGCGCCGGCAAGTCCAACTTCATGGGCGTGCTCGAGTTGCTGCTCGACGGCAACAAGGCCGCCCTGGGCAAGCCCGAGTTGGCACCGGTGGTGGTCGAGCTGGAGAAGGGCGCCGGGAAGTTCCTCACCGTGCCGTTCCACCTCATCGGCGCCGACGACCTGGAGTCGGCCGTGTTCGGCCAGTACGTCGAGCACCTTTCCGCAGTTCATCCCGGCGCGCCGCCGCCGGCGGTGTTCGCCTCCGAGCCGATCCTCGCCAACGGCGACGAGCTGCGCCGCGCCATGGGCGACGGCTCGTTCTTCGCCGCGTTGTCCGAGGGCGCGGGCGACGACGACTGGGGCGACCTCGGGGGGGCCTGGACCGCCGAGACCTACCAGGAAGCCCGCCGGGCGCCCCACGACTCGCCCGATCGCATCCGCCTCGTGCAGGCCCTGCTCACCACCCTGCTGCCGGCATTCGCCGCCGGGGCTCGGGCCAACCGCGGCGGCTACGTGTCCTTCGACGACGGCCTGTCCGCCATCAGCCATCACGCCGCGAGCCTCGGCTACGACGGCGTGATCCTGTTCCTCGACGAGCTGATCCTGTGGTTCCTGTCGCGCCTCGGTGACCTGCCGTGGGTGAGCGAGGAGATCTCCAAGCTGTCGAAGCTCGTGGAGGGGGCGAGCGCCAAGCGTCCCGTACCGCTGGTGTCGATCATCGCCCGCCAGCGCGACCTCCGCCAGCTCGTCGGCGAGAACGTCCCGGGGGCCGAGAAGCTCAGCTTCGTCGACCAGCTGACCTACCAGCAGGGCCGCTTCGGGTCGATCCGCCTCGACGACTCGAACCTGCCGCTCGTGGCCAATCGCCGGCTGCTCACGCCCGTCGACGGTGAGGCGGCCGCGCAGCTCCGGGCGGCGTTCGCATCGCTGTCGCTGCCACCCAAGGTGCGCGACACCCTTCTGGCCGGTTCGGGCACCGACGAGTCGTTCGCCCTGACCTACCCGTTCTCGCCGGCGTTCATGACGGTGCTCGTCGACGTGGCCGGCGCCCTCCAGCGCACCCGCACCGGCCTGCGGGTACTGCTCGACCTGCTGGTTGCCCGCCGGGACGTGCTGGAGGTGGGCCAGCTCGTGCCCGTCGGCGACCTCTACGACGTGATCGACAATGCCGACCACCCGTTCTCGGAGGTGATGGCCGCCGCTTTCGACCAGGCCCGCAAGATCTACCGCAACCAGCTCCGCCCGGCCCTGCTGGACGATCACCACCTGGACGAGACCGAATCGCCCACCCCCGCATTCGTCAACGACGACCGCCTCGTCAAGACGCTGCTGCTGGCGGCGCTGGTGCCCGAGTCCCTGCCGTTCAAGGACCTGACCGTCGAGCGGCTGGTGGCCCTGAACCACGGCACGATCAACTCGCCCGTGCCCGGCCAGGAGACGAGCATCGCGACGAACAAGCTGCGCCGGTTGAGTGCCAGCGCCGGTGAGCTGCGGGTCGGCAGCGACCCCAACAATCCCACCGTGCATGTCGCGCTCTCCGACGTCGACACGGCCGCGATCCTCGCCACCGCCGACAACGTCGACAACACGGCGAGCCGGCGCACGCTCGTCCGCGACCGTGTCCTCGACGCGCTCGACCTGCCGGCCGCGCAGCTGCAGGTGACGTACCGGCGGCTGTGGAAGGGCCTCCCGCGCGACGTCGAGGTGGTGTTCGGCAACCTGCGCGACACCGTCGATCTGCCCGACGCCACCTTCGCCAACGACGGCCCGAACTGGAAGGTGCTCGTCGACTTCCCCTTCGACGACAGCGGGCACACGCCCCTGGAGGACCTCGAGCGGCTCGATCGCTTCCGGCAGAACGGCGCGTCGTGGTTCACCATCGCGTGGCTCCCGGCGTTCTTCACCGCCGCCGCCCAGGACACCCTCGGCCGCCTGGTCCGGCTCAATTACATCCTCGCCAACGCCGACCGCTTCACCCAGGCCACCGCCTCGTTGAGCCCCCAGACCCGGGCGGCGGCGCGGCCCATCCTCGAGGCCATGCAGGGGGCGGCGCGCAGCCAGCTCGACGGGGCGCTGCTCATGGCCTACGGCGTCATCCGCCCCGACGAGCGCACGGTCGACGCCGGCCACGCCCTGGCCGACCACTTCCCGAGCCTGCGGGCGGGGCTGACCCTCGCCCCACCGGTTGCGGCCACGCTGCGAGACGCCCTCGACCGGGTGCTCGACCAGGCCCTGGGCTACACGTACCCCGGCGCGCCCGACTTCGACAGTGAGGTGCGCCCGGCGGACGTCCGTAAGGTCGCCGGGCTGTGCGCCGACGCCGTCGTCGAGCCCGGCGGGCGCCTCGTCGTCAACGACAGCGCCGATCGCCGGTTGCTGGTGCGGGTTGCCAACCCGCTGGGGTTGGGCCTCCAGTCCGAGCAGGCGTTCACGCTGCAATCGGTGTCCGGCCGCTGGGACGCCACCTTCACCCGAGCGATCCACCAGGCCCTGGCCGAGGGCCGGCCGGCCAACGTCGGCGTGCTCCGGGCGGCCATCGACAACCCGCGCCCGATGGGCCTGACCCCCGCCCTGGAGAACCTGGTGATCGTGGCCTGGGCCCAGGCGACGAACCACACGTTCCGGGAGCACGGTGGTCCGGTGGTGGCGAGCGTCGACCGCCTCGACAACGGCTGGGACGTGGTGGCCCAACCCCTGCCCGCCGCGAACGTGTGGGAGGGAGCGTCCCGTCGGTTGAGCCTCGTGTTCGGTGTGACGCTGCCGACCCGCCAGCTCTCGGCCTTCGCCGTGGAGCGGGCCGGTGTGGTGTTGCAGGCGAAGTCGGCGGAGCTAGGTCCGGCCGTGCGTGAGCTGGTCCGCCGGGTGGCCGGGCGTGGGTCGGAATTGGACATCGACGAGGCCGCCAGTCTCCGGCTGCGCACGGCCCGCGCCGCGGCGGCGTTGCTCGATGCGATCGACGCCGCGGCCGACGACCTCGGGCGCGTCGAGGCGCTGGCGGCGGCCGCCCTCGTTCCGTCGGCGCAGGCGATCGGACGCAGCATCACGTCCGCCCGCGAGGTGAACGACCGCATCGAAGCGGCACGGTGGCAGATCCTCACCTCGGCGTTGGGCGGGCCGGACGGTGTGCAGGCCAGGGACGAGCTGGTGGCGGCCTTCGCCGACGACGAGTTCGTCACGCCCCTGGGCCCCGTCCTGGCCTCGGTGGAGGGGAGGGCCGTGGAGCTGCTGACCCGTCCTCGGGCGGCACCGCCGCCGGCGCCTGCACCTGCGCCGCCTGCGCCCGGGGTGCGCCGATGGGAAGGGTCGGGCGTGGCGGCGGCCCGCGCCCAGCTGGAAGAGCTGGCGGCCAAGATCGCGGCCGGCTCGGTGCCGCCCGGAAGCATCAGCGTGACGATCACGTGGAGCGAGCCCGACGCATGACGGTGCGGGTCGCCACCGGCGAGCTGATCGAGCAGCAGGTACGCGCCGTCGTCGAGCAGCGCAGCGATGCCGAGGTCATCGCGCTGCGGGCCGAGCCCCGCTGGTCGGGTGGCGACCGTCAGGTCGATGGACGCCGGATCGTCGTGACCGGGTGTTCCTCGCCCCTTGCCGTCCGGGCTGCGCTGGCGGGGTGGCCGTCCCGCCAGCCCTGCGACGCGGGCGACCTGCTCGTGGTGCTGTGCGACTTGGCCGAGGCCGACCTCGGTGCGGACGTGCTGGCGCGCTTCACCCCGGCGCGGGTGCTCGGGCTCGACCCGTGGCGGGCGGCGGCGTCGCTGTTCGGCGCACGGACCCTCGACGCTGCCTTCCGTAAGGAGGACGGCTGGATCGCCGATGCCCTGCTCGCCCACGTGACCATCGGCGCGGCTCGGCCGGTGCCCGGCGGGGGCGGGGCCGTGCTGACCCTCGAGGTGGCGCTGGACGCCCTGGCCGAGGC
>JBOGIC010000104.1:0-1565 GCA_050744985.1 Acidimicrobiales bacterium | reverse complement strand
CGACCCCCTGTTCGGCCCGTCGCAGGTGCAGACCAGCCCGACCGCCGCCGACTTGATGCTGATCTCGGTGCCGGTCAACGGCGACATCCAGAGCCGGGCGGCAACCAACGCCATCGGCACCATCCGGTCCGAGGTCATCCCCGCCGCCTTCCCCGACGGCGTACCGGCCGAGGTGCTCGTCGGCGGGCAGACGGCGTTCAACAAGGACTTCTTCGAGCTGACCGACCGCTACATGCCGATCGTGTTCGTGTTCGTCCTCGGCCTGTCGTTCGTGCTGCTGACTGTGGCGTTCCGCTCGATCGTCGTGCCCATCAAGGCCATCCTGCTGAACCTGCTGTCGGTGAGCGCCGCCTATGGGCTCATCGTGCTGGTGAGCCAGAAGGGGGTGGGCGCCGACATACTCGGCTTCCAGCAGGTCGAGGCGATCGAGGCGTGGCTGCCGCTGTTCCTGTTCTGCGTGCTGTTCGGGCTGTCGATGGACTACCACGTGTTCCTGCTGTCCCGGATCCGTGAGCACTACGACCAGACCGGCGACAACACCGAGTCGGTGGCCTTCGGGCTGCGTACGACCGCCGGCATCATCACCGGTGCCGCCCTGATCATGGTCGCCGTCTTCGGCGGCTTCGCCTCGGGACAGATGGTGATGTTCCAGCAGATGGGCTTCGGCCTCGCCGTGGCCGTGCTCATCGACGCCACCATCGTCCGCACGATCCTCGTGCCGTCCAGCATGAAGCTGTTGGGCCGGCGCAACTGGTACCTCCCCAAGTGGCTGGAGTGGTTGCCCCACATGGAGGTGGAAGGGCCGCACACCCGCTCCACCGACGAGCTCGTCCCCGAGCCCGTCGGTGTGGGCGGGGGCCCTGCGACGTCCGTCTGACCCCGCAGACGGAACCGGCAACTCGATGCGGGCGGGCCGTCCCCCCAGTCCGCCCGCATCGTGTGCCATGACCCCGGGCGGGGCGTGCTAAGCAAGCCTCTCGATGGAATACCGACGCCTGGGCAACAGTGAGCTGGTCCTGCCCGAGATCAGTCTCGGGACGTGGCTCACCTACGGTGGGGGCACGGTCGATCACGAGCACGCTGCGGCCGTGGTCAATCGGGCCTTCGACCTCGGGATCACGTTCTTCGACACGGCCAACGTCTACGGGCGGGGCACGGCGGAGTCGTTCCTCGGCGAGGTGCTGAGCAGCCACCCGCGCACGTCGTACCACCTCGCCACCAAGGCGTTCTTCCGGATGTCGGACACGGACAAGGGCTTGTCGGCGGCGCAGATCCGCAAGCAGTCGGAGGCATCGCTGCGGAGGCTGCGGACCGATTACGTCGACCTCTATCAATGCCACCGCTACGACAAGGACACGCCGCTCGAGGAGACGATGCACGCGCTGACCGAGGTCGTTCGTCAGGGCAAGGCGCGCTACATCGGGTTCAGCGAGTGGAGCGCGGCTCAGATCCGGGCCGCGCTCGCGATCCCGGGAGTCGAGCGCTTCGTCTCGAGCCAGCCGCAATACTCGATCCTCCGGCGCGGAATCGAGGCGGAAGTCATCGCCCTCTGCGCTGATAACGGC
>JBOGIC010000103.1:0-2941 GCA_050744985.1 Acidimicrobiales bacterium | reverse complement strand
ACCGCGAGCATCCGGGGCGCGAGCTCCTTCGCCTCGCGCACGTCGCCCGCCGCGACCACGACACCGCCGCAACCCCCCTCGATGGCGGCGGCGACGCGGCGGCCGAGGATGTGCGCCGGCGCGTCGGCATCACTCGTCAGGATCGTGACCGCCAGGGCCACGGGCGGCGGAAGCCCGGCGGCATCGGCGCCATCGCGCAGCCCGTCGACGCCCGACCGCAACATCACCGGTCCGCCGTGGGCGTGCAGGGTGAGGTAGCTCGCCCCGAGCGCGCCGATCACCCGAGCGGCCTTGCGCACGGTGGTCGGGATGTCGTGCAGCTTGAGGTCGAGCATCACCGCGTAGCCGGCGTCGACCATCGACGCCACGGCCTCCGGTCCGGCGGCGGTGTACAGCTCGAGCCCGACCTTGGCCACGCCGAACCACGGCTGGAGCTGCCGGGCCAGCCGCTGGGCCAGGACCAGGTCGTCCACGTCGAGGGCCAGCGCCAACCGGTCACGCAGTTCCATGCACACTCCCCGTCAGCTCGGCCACCCGGGCCACGCCGTGCTTGGTGCACCAGCGCGACAACTCCTCGCGCACGCGACGACAGGCGCGCGGGTCGGCGAACGACGCCGTGCCCACCTGTACCGCCGATGCGCCCGCCACCATCAGCTCCGCCGCGTGGGCGCCGCGCGAGACGCCGCCGACACCGACGATCGGGGCCGCGGGAAAGCGGCGTTTGCACTCGTAGACGGCCCGCACGGCGACGGGCCGGACCGCCGCACCCGACAAGCCACCGCCACCGGCGGCGAGCCGAGGGCGGCGCATCACCGGGTCGATCGACATGCCGGCCACCGTGTTGACCAACGTGAGCGCCTCCGCACCGGCGTCAAGGGCGGCAGCGGCGATATCGGTCAGATCGGGGGTGTTCGGGCTCAGCTTCGCCCAGCGCGGCCGTCCGCACGCAGCGGCGGCCTCCACCGCCTCGGCCGTGGCCGACGGCGAGTGGGCGAACACCTCGTGGTGCCGGCCGAGGTTGGGGCAGCTGAGGTTGACCTCGACGGCGACGACCTGCCGCGGACAACCGGCGAGCATGCCCGCCGCCTTCTCGTACGCCTCCACAGTGAGCCCCCAGACGCTGGCCACCACTCTTGCCCCGGTCGACAGCAACGCAGGCAGCTCGTGCTCGAGCCAGGCTTCAACCCCCGGGTTCTGCAACCCTACCGAGTTCAACATTCCTACATCCGTTTCGACCACGCGTGGCGCCGGGTTGCCGTCCCACGGTTCAGCCGACAGCGACTTCACGACCACCGCCCCCAGGGTCGAGAGGTCGACGTACCGGCCCAGCTCGTCGCCGTGCCCGGCGGTGCCCGACGCCGTCATGATCGGGTTGGGCAGCTCGACCGAGCCCACCCGCACCCGGAGGTCGACGGTCACACCGGCAGCCGCAGCTGGTCGTCGCCGTGGTACTCCTGCAAGCTGCGGACGGACAGGCCGTGGGCCGCCCAGTCGGCGATGCCCGACGCCGCCGCCCACGCCGCCGCCACGGTGGTGAGGCACGGCACGCGCTGCACGTTGGCGGTGGTGCGGATCTGGGCTCCGTCCGCCCGTGGTCCCCGGCCGCGCGGCGTGTTCACCACCAGGTCGACCTGGCCGGACCGGAGCAGCTCGACCGCCGACGGGCCCACATCCTCGCTGTCCCCCACCTTGGCGACGATCCCCTTGACCGGCACACCGTGGTCGCGCAGGTAGGTGGCCGTGCCCGCCGTCGCCACGATCTGGAACCCGAGGTCGGCGAACCGTCGCGCCGCCCCCACCCCGCCGGCCTTGTCCCGGTCGGCCAGCGAGAAGAACACCGTCCCCTGCTCGGGCAGGCGGTCCCCCGCACCGGCCTGGCTCTTGGCGAACGCCAGCCCGAAGGTGTGGTCGACACCCATCACCTCGCCGGTGGCTCGCATCTCGGGGCCCAGCAGGGTGTCGGCGTCGGGGAACCGGTTGAACGGCAGCACGGCCTCCTTCACCGAGATGTGCCCGGACACCGGTTCGCGCAGGAGGCCTTCCTCCCGCAGTTCGGCCAGCGTCGCACCCACCAGCACGCGGGCTGCCACCTTGGCCAGCGCGACGCCGGTTGCTTTGGCCACGAACGGCAGCGTCCGGCTTGCCCTCGGGTTCGCCTCGATGACGAACACCTGGCCCTGCTTCACCGCGTACTGCACGTTGATCGGCCCGCGCACGTCCAGGGCGGCCGCAATCGCGAGGGTGTAGCGCTCGATGACCTCGACCACGGCATGCGGCAGCGTCGGCGGCGGGATGGCGCAGGCGCTGTCACCCGAGTGCACACCCGCCTCCTCGACGTGCTCCATCACCCCGCCGATCACCGTGTCGCCGGTGGCATCCCGGACGGCGTCGACGTCCACTTCGATGGCGTCTTCGAGGAACCGGTCGACGAGCACCGGGCGCTCGGCCGACAATCCGCCCTCCCGGCCCAGCGAGCCGAAGCTCGACAGCTCGGCCATGGCCCGCTCGAGGCCGGCGTCGTCGTACACGATCGACATGGCGCGGCCACCGAGCACGTAGGACGGCCGCACGAGCGCCGGGTAGCCGACGCGTGCCGTGATGGCCCGGGCCTGGTCGAGGTTCGCTGCCGTGCCGCCTGCCGGTTGGGGGATCTCCAGGTGGGCACACAGCGCGTTCCACCGCTCCCTATCCTCGGCGGCGTCGATCGACTCCGGCGACGTGCCCAGCACGAGCCCGGCGGGCAGCCGGTCGGCCAGCTTCAGCGGTGTCTGGCCGCCCAGGCTCACGATCACGCCCTTCAACCGGCCCGAGCGGGACTCCGACTCGATGACGTTGAGCACGTCCTCGTGCGTGAGCGGCTCGAAGTACAGCCGGTCGCTCGTGTCGTAGTCGGTGGACACAGTCTCGGGGTTGCAGTTGACCATCACCGTGTCGTAGCCGG
>JBOGIC010000102.1:0-6795 GCA_050744985.1 Acidimicrobiales bacterium | reverse complement strand
TACCTCGGCAACTCGACCAGCGACCGCTTCTCGAACGTGGCCTCCCGCGTCATCACGTCGTAGCGCCCCTCAGCTGGCCGGAGCCGGGACGGCCGGCGCCGGTAGTGGTGACGACGGAGTCCGTTGGAAGACCACCCAATCGTCATCCCGGTAGGTCGACTGCCAGCCCTCGTCCTCGCCGAGGATGGAGGCGAGGGGCAGGGACTTCTCCCACAGCACCGTGTCGACGCCGTAGCGTTCGAGGATCTCGAGAGACGTGGGATCGCCCCGCAGCAGCTTGCGGTAGTCGGCTGACACTTCCGGCGTGTACATGTCGACCCGGTCGTCGATGAATGCCTTGGCCCGCCGGCCGTGGCGCAGCTCGATGTAGTTGCCGACGACATCTTGGTGGGCGACGTGATGGGGCGCATAGAGCAACCCGTTGCGGTCGAGGAACGCCACCGCCTCCACCGGGTAGCCCTCGAAGTCGAGGGGTGACGAGTTGAGCGAAGCGACGCCGAAGATGACGAAGGCGGCGGCGATGCAGACCATGAGGGCGCGGTTGATCCGCAGCTGGCTCTCGGTCGGTGCGCGGAGGGGGCCGGCCGCATCGGGCCGCCGCAGGATCCGGTGCAGCACCGGCGCCAGCACGATGGCGAGTACGGGCAGGTTGCGGACGGCGTAGAGGCTGATCGCCAGGAAGATCGTCGCCGGGATGGCGTCGCGCCACGTCAGCCGGGCCCGGAACATCAACACGATGGCGACGGTGAGGAACAGGAGGGCGATGCGGTCGCCCGTGCGGTGGAAGTCGGGGGACTGCCACTCCACGACCGTCTCGAACACGCTGCTCTTGTCGCCCAACCGGAACGGGAACAGGAGCAGCTTGGCGCCGAGGGGGTTGAGCACGGACAGCACGAGCCCGGCGAAGAAGGCCCCGAGGTAGCGCAGCGTTTCGCGCGGCCAGCTGTTCCAGTCGAGGCGCTCGCCCACCGCCCGTGACCCCAGCCAGAGCAAACCGAGCGGGAACGACCCGTGGCTGTTGACCCAGAGCCACACCACCGGCACCAGCAGCCACGGGCTGCGCCGCCGTTCGACGACGGTGATGAGCAGGGCCATGCAGATGAGGCCGACCATCAGCGGGCGGGGGGACCAGAAGGGCGCGCCGATGGCCACCGCCAGCCCGGACGAAAGGGCCGTGCGCAGCGGCGAGCCGGCGGCAGCCAGGCGGGCGATCAACCACGCAAGGAGGGCGAACAGCAGTCCCTGCTCGAGCTGGACCCAGTGGAAGTCACCGAGCCGGTGCAGCCAGCCGTAGGTCCATTCCGGCAGCCAGCTCTGGACCACCCACTCGGCGCCGGCGGCCGTGAACGAGTACGGGTCGCGGCGCGGGATGCCGGCGCCGCTCACCATGTCGATGCCCGTCCGCAGGTGCGTGAACATCGAGTTGTCGCCGATGGGGAGCACGCCCAGCCGGAAGCCGAGCAGCACCAGGACGGCGATGAACAGCGATTCGAGGCTGGGCGCGCGAAGCCGCCGTATCGCGGTCATTGCTTCGGGCTCGCTTGTCGCCGTCGCGCGCCGCGGTTACGCGGTGGGTTCGCCCTCCGGGGCGACCGGTTCGGCCGCGACGGGCTCGTCGGCCCCACCGGCCGCCGGCTCCACTGGCCCGCCGGCGGCTGCGAGCTCGGCCTCGCGGGCGGCCTGTTCGGCGGCGTACTCCGCGGCCCAGGCGGCCTGCCCTTCCGATTCGGGCGTGAAGTCGGCGGCCTGGTAGTCACCGATGTAGTTGCCGTGTTCGTCGTAGGCGTGCTCGCCGAACGCCTCCTGGTACTCGGGGGCGACCACGCCGCCCTCGGCCGCCTGCTTGATCGACAGGCTGATACGGCGGCGCTGCAGGTCGAGGTCGATGATCTTCACCCACAGCTCCTCCCCCGGCGTGACGACCTGCTCCGGCAGCTCGACGTGGTGCGTGGCCATCTCGGAGATGTGCACCAGACCCTCGATGCCGTCGCCCACCTGAACGAAGGAGCCGAACGGGACGAGCTTGGTGACCCGGCCGTACACGAGCTCGCCGACGCGGTGGTTGTTGGCGAACTCCTGCCACGGGTCCTGCTGCGTGGCCTTGAGCGACAGGCTGATGCGCTCGCGGTCAAGGTCGACCTCGAGCACTTCCACCTCGACCTCGTCGCCGACCGTGACGACCGACGACGGGTGGTCGACGTGCTTCCAGGACAGCTCGGAGACGTGCACGAGGCCGTCCATGCCGCCCAGGTCGACGAAGGCGCCGAAGTTCACGACCGACGACACGACGCCGCGGCGGCGTTCGCCCGGCTTGAGGTTGTCGAGGAACTCCTCGCGCTGCTCCTTCTGCGTCTCCTCCAGCCACGCCCGGCGCGACAGCACCACGTTGTTGCGGTGCTTGTCGAGCTCGATGATCTTGGCGTCGAGCGACCGGCCGACGTAGGGCTGCAGGTCGCGCACCCGCCGCAACTCGACGAGCGAGGCGGGCAGGAAGCCGCGCAGGCCGATGTCGAGGATCAGGCCGCCCTTGACCACCTCGATGACCGGCCCCGACACGACGCCGTTCTGCTCTTTGATGCGCTCGATCGTGCCCCACGCGCGCTCGTACTGCGCCCGCTTCTTGGACAAGATGAGCCGGCCTTCCTTGTCCTCCTTCTGGAGGACGAGGGCCTCGATCTCCTCACCCACCTTCACGATCTCGCCCGGGTCGACGTCGTGGCGGATCGACAGCTCTCGCGCCGGGATCACGCCTTCGGACTTGTAGCCGATGTCGAGCAGGACCTCGTCCTTGTCGACCTTGACGATGGTGCCCTTGACGATGTCGCCGTCGTCGAACTCGACGATCGTGCCGGCAATGGCGTCTTCCAGCGACATGCCGTCCAGGTCATCGGACGTGACCTGGCGGAACACGTACTCGTCGTCGCCCGATGCGGTGGCGTTGGCGGGCGGCGCCGCAGCCGCGGCGGACGGTTCGGCGGACGGTGGTTCGGCGGACGGTACAGCGGAAGGTACTTCGGGTGGAGTTGCGCCTACGGTGGTGTCGGCGGCCTCGCGTTGTGCTTCGGCCTGGTCGGACATGATGATCGGTCAGCCTTCTTTCCGGGAATGTGTTCTCTCCCCACCACGCTCGAGCGAGCGCAACTGGGGAGGCGATGGTGACGCCCCCCTTGGTCACCAAACGACTCAGTCTATCGCCCAATTGGTGTTCTGCCCACGGGTCAGCCTTTGGCGCCGGCCCACGAGTCGCCCCAGGAGAGGTTCACCTCGAGGGGGACGAGGAGCTCGCAGACATTGCGCATGGCGTCGAGGGTGACGGCCTCGATGGCCTCCGTTTCGGCCGGCGGGACTTCGAGGATCACCTCGTCGTGCACCTGCAGCACGACCCGGCTGTCGTGCAGGCCGGCCTCGAGGGCGCGATCGAGGCGCACGAGGGCCAGCTTGAAGATGTCGGCGGCCATGCCCTGGATGCCGGCGTTCATGGCCTGGCGCTCGCCGGCCTGGCGGAGGCGGAAGTTCGACGACGACAGCTCGGGGATGTGGCGGCGGCGGCCGAAGAGGGTCTCCGTGTAGCCCCGGTCGCGCGCCTCGGCGACGGTGCGGTCCATGTAGGAGCGCACGGCCGGGAAGGCGGTGAAGTAGGCGTTGAGGATGTCGGCCGCCTCCTCGGTGGGGATGCCGAGCCGATGGCCGAGGCCGTAGGACTCCATGCCGTAGGCCAGCCCGTAGGACACCATCTTCGCCTTCGACCGCTGCCCGATCGTGACCGCCCCCGGGTCGACGGAGAAGATGCGGGCGGCCGTCGCCTGGTGGATGTCCCGGCCGGTCGTGAACGCCTCGATGAGGCCCGGGTCCTCGGCCAGGTGGGCGATCACCCGGAGCTCGATCTGGTTGTAGTCGGCGACCAGGAACCGGCGCCCCTCGGCGGGGATGAACGCCCGGCGGATCCGCCGGCCCTCCTCGGTGCGGATCGGGATGTTCTGCAGGTTGGGCCGGTCGGCGCTCAGCCGGCCGGTACGGGCCACCGTCTGGTTGAACGTGGCGTGGATGCGCCCGTCCGGCCCGACCTCGGCGACCAGCGTCTCGCCGTAGGTCGATCGGAGCTTCTCGACCTCGCGGTAGCGCAGGAGCGGCTCGATGATCGGATGCTGGCCGCGGAGCTTCTCGAGGGACGCGGCGTCGGTGGAGAACCCCGTCTTGGTCTTCTTCTGCGGCTGCAGGCCGAGCTGGTCGAACAGGATGTGGCGCAGCTGCAGGGTGGAGTTCACGAGGAACGGCTCGCCCGCCTGCTCCTGGATCTCGGCTTCCAGGCGCTGGCCCTCGGCGACCAGGGCCTGGTTGAGCGCCTTGAGCTGGTCGACGTCGACGCGGACGCCGGCCTCCTCCATCCGGGCCAGCACCCGCACCAGGGGCCGCTCGATGTCGTCGTACAGCCGGCGCAGGCCGCGCGCGCCCATGGCGTGGTCGAGGGCGGGCAGCAGCCGGGCGACGGCCTGCGCCCGCCGGCCCGTGTCGCCGGCGGGGTCGGTGCCCGCGCCGGTGAGGTCGAGCTGCCCTTCGGGGGGCGCGTCCGGCGCCCGTACGTCGAGGCCGGCGTACCGGGCGGCCGTGCCCTCGAGCGTGTACTGGCCCTCGGCCGGGTCGACGAGGTAGGCGGCGATGGCCGTGTCGACGTCGAGGGACGACACGTCCACGCCGAGTGACCACAGGCCGCGCATCAGCTCCTTGGCCCGGTGCGCCTCGAGCGGTGGCCCCTCGGGACCGAAGAGCCGGCCGAGCGCCGTCCGTACCGCGGGCACCGCCAGCAGCGAGCCGTCCACCCAGGCCGATGTCGACGGATCGAGCACGACGGCCAGGCCGGTGATGGCCGAGCGGCCCTCCTCCCCGGCCCAGGCGGCCGCGACGGCCAGCGGGTCCTGGGTGGACGCCAGCTTCTCGATCAGGGTCACCGCCTCGGCGGCGTCGGCGACGCGGTGGACCTCGACGTCGAGGGTCTCCGACGGCGGCGCCGGGGCGGCCTGCGCGCCCACGGCCTCCTGCAGCCGGGGGAGCAGCGTGTTGAACTCGAGGAAGCGGAACAGCGTGCGCACCGCCTCCTGGTCGAAGTCCCCCATGCGCAGGCTGTCGAGGTCGACGTCCAGGGGTACGTCCCGCACGAGCGGCGTGGCGGTGGCGTTCTGGCGCACGCGGTCCTCGTGGGCCTTCAGGTTCTCCCGGAGCTTGGGCGTGTTGGACTCGACGTTGGCGAAGACGCCGTCGAGGTTGCCGTACTGGTTGATGAGCTTGGCCGCCGTCTTGGCGCCGACGCCCGGGACGCCCGGCAGGTTGTCGGACGGGTCACCGCGCAGGGCGGCGTACTGCGGGTAGAGGGGCGGCTTGACGCCGGTGCGGGCTTCGACCCCCGCCTCGTCGAGCATCAGGTAGTCGCTCACGCCCCGCAGGTTGTAGAGCACCTTGATGTAGGGGTCCTCGACCAGTTGGAACGTGTCGCGGTCGCCGGACGCGACGATCACCTCCCAACCGAGGTCGCGCGCCTGGGTGGCGAGGGTGGCGATGACGTCGTCGGCTTCGACGCCCGCGTGGTCGACCATCGGGATCCGGAGCGTCTCGACCACCTGGCGCACCAGGCCCATCTGCTGGCGCAGGATGTCGGGCGCCGCCGCCCGTCCCTCCTTGTAATCCGGCACGAGGTCGTGACGAAACGTGCGCTCCGGACGGTCGAAGGACACAGCGATCCGATCCGGGGTGTGGTCCTTGAGCAGGTTGATGAGCATCGACGTGAAGCCGAAGGCGGCGTTGGTCACCTGGCCCGACGCCGTGGCCAGGCTCGTGGGCAGCGCGAAGAAGGCCCGGTACGCCATGGAGTTCCCGTCGAGGAGCAGCAGGCGGGTTGGGGCCACACACGAATGCTAGGACCTCGCGTCGCCTACCCGGCCGGGGAAACAGCCTGGCTGCCGGTCGTTCGTGAACGAGCGGCAGGTACCATGAGGCCGGCATGGCAGACGGCTTCCACCCCCCGGTCGAGGAGTACCTCGAGGCGATCTGGGAGTTGGAGGAGGAGGGCACGCAGGTCATCCAGGCCCGGCTCGCCGAGCACCTCGGCCACTCGGCGCCGACGGTGTCGGAGACGATCCGCCGCCTCCGGTCGGACGGCTACGTCGAAATCGACGGGCGCATCCTGCGGCTGACCGACGAGGGCCGGGAGCGGGCCGAGCGGGTCGTGCGCAAACACCGCCTGGCCGAGCGGTTCCTCCTCGAGGTCATCGGGATCCCGTGGCACAAGACCCACATCGAGGCCTGCCGGTGGGAGCACGTGATGTCCGACGATGTCGAGGCGCGCATCACGGCCATCATGAACAGCCCGTCCACCTGCGCCCACGGCAATCCCATCCCGGGGATGCCGGCGCGCAAGCGCAACCTCAAGCCCCTCGCCGACGCCGAGAAGGGCGACCGAGTACGCCTCGAGCGGGTGACCGAGCAGGTCGAAGTCGACCTCGAGGCCCTCGTCTACCTCGACACGCACGGGTTCATCCCGGGCGCCGAGGCCACAGTCAAGTCCAAGGCGCCCGACGGCACCCTCAACCTGGATCTGAAAGAAGGAACGATGGCCATGGGCCCGGCGCTGGGGCGCCTGCTGTACGTGGAGCACATATGAGCAGGCCGGAATTCCTGGAGCCCGAGGCGGACGCGCCGCTGCGTGCCCCCGAGGCCCCCCACCGGGCTCGGCGCCACGTGCTGATCGCCATCCCGGTGGTCGCCGCCCTCGTGGTCGGCGGGCTGGTGGGGGTCATGGTGGGC
>JBOGIC010000101.1:0-10928 GCA_050744985.1 Acidimicrobiales bacterium | reverse complement strand
GTGCGGGGCCGTGTCGCCGCCCGGCCCCCCGACCCGCTCGCCCGGGCGTTCGAGGAGGCGGCGTCGTCGACGGGCATCGTCACCGCCGCCGCTGCCGTCCCGGCCTATGTGGGCCAGATGCGGCGGTTCTGGGCGACGCGCACGGCCGTGGAGCCGAGGCCCACATCCGCGCACATCCTCGCCCGCCATGGGCGCCTGGCCATGGTGCGCGTGCCGAGAATGAGCGTGCACACGGGTGGGCGGGCGCCCGACGCCGACCTGGCGGCGATGACCGCCGCTCGGTTCCGCGCGTCGGTCGGGACCGCTTACCGCGACGGGCGCGCGCGGCTCGCCACCCTGGCCCGAGCGGGAGGGGGTGGCGGGCATGGATGAGGAGGTCGTCGCCCAGCTCGGCCTGCTCCTCACCCAGGTGCGCTACTCGCGCCACGCCCTCGAGGGCATCGAGCACGCGACCACCCGCTACGCCGGGATCGCCCTGCAGGTGTCGGGCAGCGGTGGGGCCGGTGGGACGCCCTGGGGCGCGCCGCCCATGCTCGACGGCGCCCTCAAGGTCTACATCGTCAACATCTCCGACCTGACCGAGGGCTCCTCCATCGGGGACGTGCTGAGCGGCGTCATCGGCGGCATCGGGAGGTTCATCGGGGCGATACCGGGCGGCCTCATCGGGGGCACGCTCAGTGGGATCACGTTCCCATGGCTGTTCGCCCAGGTTCGCGGCATCGTCGAGGCCCTCGATCGCATCCTGGCCAGGATCGGTCGAGCCGGTCCGGGCGGCGAGTCGGGAGCACCCGCCGGGATCGGGATCATGGACCAGCTGCAGTCGGTGGCGTCGCTGCTGCGGGAGGTCAGCCGGCTCTTCGGTGCCGCCACCAGCGCGCCACCCGCCAGCGGCGCCGGTGGCGGCGGCATCGCCGAGTCCCTCCAGCCCGCCCTGCAGGTCGCCACCGCCGCGACCCTCCTCGTCAATGGGCTCATCCTCCTGCTGCCCCTGGTCGTCGGCGCCCTGGCCAGCCTGATCGGCCACCTCGACGGCGTCCAGCTGGCGATCCTCGACATGCTCGAGTTCGCCCTCCGCAGCGTCTTGCTGCTGCGCGCCGCCATCCTCGGAACCGTCCTCGACACGCTGTCGCTCGTCGGACGGCTGGCCGCCACGACGCTGGGCCTCCTCGCCACGGCGGCTGACACGGTCCTGGCATCGATGATCCGCGTGCTGCTCGCCGGCCTGGACACCACCCTCACCGCCCTGCAGATCGCCAGCAGCG
This sequence comes from Acidimicrobiales bacterium, assembly GCA_050744985.1. Lineage (GTDB taxonomy): Bacteria > Actinomycetota > Acidimicrobiia > Acidimicrobiales > AC-14 > JBOGIC01. The sequence goes on along the minus strand of JBOGIC010000101.1, from coordinate 9,666 downwards.
GCATCAAGAACACGATCGACGCCCTCATGGTGTGGCTGCGGGACGGCCTGGGCCCCCTGCTGGCCTTCATCGGCAACCTGCGCATCTTCCGGCTGATCGTCCACCTGGCCCAGGTGCTGCCCATGGTGCTGCCGGCCGTGGCGCGGATCGTCAACCGGCCCTTGTCGAATGCGGAGACCGAAGCCCTGGGCGGTGCGGCGAGGATGCGCCCGTCCGGGTCGGGTGGTGCGAGCACGTCGGTGCCGATCGCGCCGTTCCCCGACGTGGCCACGACGGCCCTGCCCGCCGCGGCCCGCGCCGAGTTGCGCAACAGCATCGCCGGGCTCGGTACGACCCTGCGCGGCGAGGTTCGCACGAGCCTGGATGCCACGCGCGGCGCGCTGGCGGGCATCGGCACGACCATGCGCGGCGCCGTGGACGGCATGGACCGCAACCTGGGCGACGAGATCCGCCTGCGGTCGAGGATCGCTGGAGCGGACGTCTCGTCGTTGACCGACGCCATGCGCGAAGCGCGCCGGGTGGCGGCCGAGCGCCCGGCGACCGGGCTCGAGGCGATCGCCACCGCCTACGAGGGATGGCTCCAGGGCGGCGGGATGCGCACGTTGATGGAGCAGATCACCGAGCACTTCCGCGCCACACCCGCCAACGCGGCCAGCGCCGGCGCCAGCATCCCGGGGCGGACCGTCACGGCCGTGCTGGCCGACCGCAGCGACCGGCGGGTGGTGGTGGAGGTCGACGAGGTGGTCATCGAGCTGGGCCCGGCCCCGGCCGGCACCGCGGCCGCCACCGCACCCACGACCGCAGCCGCGGGGTTCGACGCCGACGGCTACCTCGATTGGCGCCGGGAACTGGACGACCGCGGCGCGCTGTTGCCCGCCTGAGGAGGATCGATGGAACGCAAGACCGGCTATCTGGCCAACATCATCAACCTGCCACCGCTCATCTTCCGGTTCCAGTACAACCCCGAGCTGCTGACCGAGAAGAAGAGCTACAAGTACGAGCAGGTCAACAGCTTCGGCCAGTGGGGCTTCGACCAGACCAAGGCGGCGTCGGGCTTCGTCAGTGGCGTGGCCGGGTTGGTGAAGGACGCCAAGGAGATCGCCTCGCTGCTGGTCGCCACCAAGCCGCTCGAGCCGGTCGAAGGCGAGCTGCGGACCTTCGAGCTGGAGTTCAAGCTGGACGCGTCGGCGCCCGGCCCCCTCGACAACGGCAACCACTACGACGGAAGCATCCTGCCCGACCTGGCCGTGCTCCGGTCGTTCATGTACCCGAGCTGGGACGCCGTCGACCTCGTGAAGATGATCGCCGACAAGCGCGTGGCGTGCTTCAACAAGCCGCCCTCCTGCACGCTCAACTACGGGGGCCTGTCGGTCGAGTGCGTGATGGCCGACCTCGCCATCAAGCTCGTCTCCTTCAAGGACGATGGCGACCCACTGCGAGCCGAGGTGCAGTGCACCCTGAAGGAGCAGACCTTCTCGACGGACCCCATCGTCGGCACGTTCAAGCGCCTTTACCACGTGGGCCGGAGCTACGGCCGGGCGGGCATCGGCACCGACTTCCTCGCCAACACGCCGATCGTCGGAAGCTTCGTGTGAGGGCGCCGTGGCCGTCTCGGTGACCTCCCGCTACCACGGGTCGACGGTGTACGACGCGCCCGGCGCCGACGGCTCGGCCCACGCCACCGTGCCCGCCCGGTTCGTGCCCACCCCGCCCCCGGGCACGCCCTGGTTCCACACGGTCGTGGCCGGGGAGACGATCGAGTCCCTCGCATTCCGGTACCTCGGCGCCAGCGAGGCGTGGTGGCGCATCGCCGACGCCAACCCCGGCCTCGCCTTCCCCGCCATCCTGACCCCTGGGAGCGCGCTGATGATCCCTACCGGCGTCGACCCGGGACTTGTCGTGCGGACGAGGTCGTTCTGATGGCCGCCGATCCTCCGTACCTGAAGGTGATGTGGCAGCGCGACCGTGAGCTGACCTCGTCGGTCCGGTCCGTGCAGGTCGAGGACAGCGACCGTCTCGTCGACAAGGCCACGATCGTGCTGGGCGACCCCCACGGGTCGGCGCCCGACTTCCGCGCCGGCCAGGTCATCGAAGTCACGATGGGCTGGGAGGACGAGCACGCGGTCGTCTTCTCCGGGCTGGTGCAGGACAGCCCGGGCTCGGCGCCAGCCGGCGGTGCGCCGTCCACGACGATCGTGGCCTACGACCCGTCGTCGCTCATGAACCGGCAGTGCCGCGACGCCCACCACACCGGCCTCCTCAGCGCCGTCGTGCGCCGCGTCGTCGCCGGCTACCCGACGATCGCGACACCGCCGGCCAACGTGGTCTGCGACCCCGACCCCGAGTTCACCGGCGATCCCCAGCTGCGCCAGCACGGTCTCTCCGACCTGCAGTTCCTCCAGTGGCTGGCTTGGCGGTACGGGCACCGGGCCTTCGTCGAGTACAACGACGACCGATCGCAGTTCTACTTCGTGTCGAACCGCCGGCTGCTGAAAGGAAAGGCCCTCGGCGCGCTGCGGTACTGCCGGGGCTTCAACGAGCTCATCGAGTTCAGCTACCAGCGGGTGGCCTCGCGCCAGGCGCGCCAGCGCATCGCGGCCGCCCCCGACCCGGCGTCCAACGAGGCGCCTCTCACCCTCGGCGACCTGCCCGCCGCCATCGAGCAGCCCGCGGTGAGCGCCAACCGATCGGCCACCCTCGGCTGCGTCGACCCGGCCGAGCGGGCGAGGTACGAGGCGGGCGTGACGGCGGCCACCTCGACACCCCCGCTGCCGGCCATGACCGCGCCTGTGCTCGGCCTGCCGTCGGACCCGCGCCTGGCCGAGGCCGTCACCGCCCTCGACCCGACGCAGGTCCTGGGGCTGCGGGGAACGGGAAGGGCGGTCGGGACGATCAAGCTGCGCGCCAAGGGCAAGGTGGCGATCGAGGGCGTGGCGACCTGGGCCGAGGGTGACTGGTACGTGACCAAGGCGGTCCACCAGTGGCGGGACACGTCCACGTCGGCCCAGCGCGGCGCGTCCTACGAGACCGCCTTCACGGTGACGAGGTGAGCATGTTCCCCGTCGGGCCCATGGACCATGAACGCCACGCCGGCCGCTACTACGGCAAGTACAGCGGGACAGTGGCCGACGACGGCGACCCGCAGAAGCTCGGGCGCCTGAAAGTGCACGTACCGTCGGTGTGGCGGGGCGAGGAGCCGATGTGGGCCCGGCCGTGCTTCCCACCGTGCCACTTCTTCACGCCTCCCATCGGTGCCGCCGTATGGGTCGAGTTCGAGGCCGGGGACCCGAACTACCCGCTGTGGGTCGGGACCTGGTACCCGCAGGGCACCGTGCCCGAAGAGGCGGCCAAGGAGCCGCCGACGAGCCGCGTGATCCGCACGCCGTCGGGCCACACCATCGAGCTCGCCGACGCCGAGGACGAGGAGAAGATCGTCATCCGCCACCACCTCGACTCGTTCGTCTCGGTCGACAAGAAGGGCTCCGTCGTGATTGGCAACCAGAACGGCTCGGTCGTCTACCTGAACGCCGACCAGGGCGAGCTCACGGTCATGAGCGAGCACGGTCACCGCGTACAGATGACCTCCGACGGCGTGGCCGTGAACCACAACGACGGCACGTTCGTCGACCTCCGCGCCGACCAGCTCACGCTCCGGGCGGCGGCCAAGGTGCAGGTGATCGCCAACGAGGTGTCGGTCACGGGCGGCGCCGTCTCACTGGGTTCCGGTCCGGTGCAAGCGGGGGTCGTGGTGGGCTCGCCGGCCTTAAACCTGTTCCTCACGCACACGCACCCGTCGGCGATGGGGCCTACCGGCCCACCGGTGCCGCCGGTGGTCCCGCTCACCGTCGTGTCCCAGAGCGTCAAGGCCAGCCTGTGAGCCGGTGCCACTTCCCGGAGCTGGAGTTGCCTTCGGTGTCGCTGCCGGGCATCGCCGTGCCGTCCCTGCCGTCGCTGCCGCCCCTGCCGGCCCTTCCGGCCCTGCCCGACCTGCCCGGCCTGCCGTCGCTGTCGTTGCCTTCGGTGTCGCTGCCGGGCATCGCCGTGCCGTCCCTGCCGTCGTTGCCGCCGCTGCCTGCACTGCCCACGCTCCCGCCCTGCCCCCTCGACTGAGAGGAGTCGCCTTGGCCCTGAACAAGGACGCCCTGAAAACCGACCTGCTGGCCATGATGAGCCACGGCCGCGACCCGGGCTGGGACGAGGACAAGGCGGCCGATGCCCTCGCCACGGCCATCGACACGTACGTGCGGGCCGGGCTCGTCCGTGGCGTCCGCGTGCAGCGGGACAACCTCGTGCTCGACCAGTCGAACGAGGTGCACCTCCAGTGAGCGAGCACCGGAGCGCCGCCTTTGCCGGGGTGCGCGGGACCGGCTTCCCGTTCCGGATCGACCCGGCCACGGGTGGGGTCGTGATGTCCGAGGGCGAGGCGAAGATCCGCGAGAACGTCCGCATCATCATCGGCACCCGTATCGGCGAGCGACCGATGCTGCGGGACTTCGGCACCCGCATCCCGGGCCTCGTCCAGGACCCCAACGACGACGTGCTGGTCGACATCGCCGGCCGGCAGACCGTCGAGGCACTGCTGCGTTGGGAGTCCAGGATCGTCGTCAACGCGACGACCGTCGAGCGTGACCCCGACAGCGGCGTGTTCCAGCTCCGGCTCTCGTACCTGCACACCAACGAGCAAGTGACCGGCACCGCCATCGTGCCCATCGCCTGAAGGACGCCCCATGGCCACTCCGCCTGCGATCGACTACACCGACAAGGACTACGCCTCGCTCCGCCAGGCCCTCTTCGACCTGGCCGCCTACCGCTTGCCGGAATGGACCGACCGGTCGCCCGCCGATCTGGGCGTGCTGCTCATCGACATGCTCGCCTATGTGGGCGACATCCTCAGCTACTACCAGGACCGCCTGGCGAGCGAGGCCTATCTGGCCACCGCCGCCGAGCGACGCAGCGTGCAGCACCTGCTGCGGCTCGTCGGCTACGAGCTGGCCGGTCCCGTCGCGGCTGCAGCCGACCTCGACCTCGTCTTCAACCCGCCGGGCGCCGGCCAGCCGTCCACCGTGCGGGTGCCGAACCAGGCCCGGTTCGGTGTCAAGCCCGAGCCGGGCGCCGCCGCCGGGGTGCCACCGCCGGACTTCGAGTACCTCGGGCCCGACCTGGACATCGACCTCGACGGGCCGAAGGTCACGGCCCGCGCCGACGGCAAGCTGCTGCTCCGGCGCGTGCCTGTGCGCCACAGCCGCTCGGTCAACGGCGAGGTGCTCGGGTCGGCCACGGGCGAGCCCAACCAGATCTTCGGGCTCGCGGCGCACCCGGTCAACCTCGACACGCTGGTCGTGACCGTCGACGAGGGCGCCGGTCCGGTGGCGTGGACGCGCCGGCAGAACCTCGCCTACCACCGCGACGACGACGGGCGGGTCAAGGTCTCCGCCGCCGACAGCCGCGACTACTACGTACAGCTCGACGAGGAGGGCCGGGCCTCGGTCGTGTTCGGCGACGGCACCTACGGCCGCCGGCCACCCGTGGGCGCGGCCAACGTGCGGGCCAGCTACTCGGTCGGCGGTGGCACCGAGGGCAACGTCGGCGCGGGCCGGATCACGCTGGCGCGCACGGCGATCCCCAACCTGGACTCTGTCAGCAACCCACTGCCGGCGGCCGGTGGGGCCGACGCCGAGCCTGTCGACTGGGCGCGGCGGTTCGGCCCCCAGGCGTTCCGGTCGGGCGACCGGGCGGTCACGCTCCGGGACTACCGGGCGCTGGCCCTGCAGTTCGGCGGCGTGGCCAAGGTCTGGGCCCGGTCAACCGGTTGGAACCGCGTCGAGCTGTACGTCGCACCGGACGGGCCGGAGCTGGCCCCGTCGCCGGCCGACCTCAAGCAGCGGCTCGTGCGGTTCTTTGAGCACCGGCGCATGGTCGGCACGTCGGTCCGCATCTTCGACCCGACGGCCGTGCCCATCGACGTGGCCGTGGAGCTCGTGCTCGAGCACAACCACGATCCCGGCTCGGTGGTGAGCCGCGTCGAGACGGCCGTGCGAGGGCTGCTGGCGTTCGCCAACGTAGAGTTCGGGCAGCCGCTGTACCTGTCGAAGGTGTACGAGGCGACGGAGGCGGTGGACGGCGTGCGGGGCGCCACCGTCACGCGCTTCCGCCGCCATGACCAGGGCCCGCCGGCCCCGTTCCTGCGTCGGCGGGGCATCCTTCTCGAGGCCGGCTTGGGCTCGGTCGACAAGTTCGTCCAGCGGGCTTTCGCGGGCGAGATCGCCGTCGAGGGAAGGCTCGACCTGCGCGAGACCGAGCTGGCCACGCCGGGGACCATCGAGGTCACGGCCCGGGTCGAGCGCCAATGAGGATCGAGGGCTTCACCGCCGTCGCCGATGTCGTCGGCCGCCGCGTGAAGGCGTCCTGGGAGGTCGTGGCCGAGGGCGACGAGTCGCTCGCCGCCGCGCCCCAACTCGTCCTGCGGCGGAAGGAACGCGACTTCGAGCTGCCGCCCCGGGCGTCCGGCGACCCGTTCCTCGTCTATGACAGCGCGGCCTTCCCACCGCCGGGCACCACGGTGACCGAGCTCGACCTGGGTGGGGCCGTCGTCGATGGCGGGCACACGGTGACCGTGGCCGAATCGGCGTCAGCCGTCATCGCCGGGACGCCCACCGAGGTGCTCCGCCGTACCCGCACGACCACGTTCGGCCCCGACGAGCGCGCGCGGCGGCGGCGCGAGGAGATCCTGGACGTCGCGGGCCGCCCGGAGGGCCTGGCGCCCGGCACGACGTTGTACTACCAGCTGACCACTCCTCCACCGGGCCCGACGCCCGAACCGTCGCGAGCCACCGCCACCCCCACGGAGGTCCACGGCACGGGGCGGTCGCTGTACGAGTCGCTGCCTTCGGTGTACCGGCGTCACGACGTCGTCGCCGGTCCCCTGCAACGCCCGATGGGGGCCGTCCCCGAGGCCAACCCGGTGAACGGCCAACTGCGCCGGTTCCTCGACCTGTTCGGGTCGGGCCTCGACCACCTCCGGAGCCGGGCGGACGGGCTTCGCTCGCTGCACGACGTCGACAACGTCGACGCTCGCCTCCTTCCCCACCTCGCCCACCTCGTCGGCTGGGACCTCAGCGTCGACCAACCCATCCCGCTGCAGCGCCACGAGGTCAAGTACGCGGCCCCGCTCTACCGCATCACGGGGACCGTGCCGGGCTGCCAGCTGTGGGCCAAGCGCCTGACCGGTTGGGACGTCGACGTGAAGGAGTTCTGGCAGAACGTCTTCGTCACCAACGACGTGGGCAACCCCGACGACCTCGCCGACCGGGGCTCCCGCACGGTCGACACCGGCGACGCGGCGGCGCTGGCCCGGATGGGCGGGGCCGACGACACCACCGACTACGTCTACGACACGGGCACTGGGCCCGACGACCGTTACGCCTTCAACGTGATCGGCTTCTTCGTGACGCCGCGAGAGGGCGAGACCGTCGACGAGGTGCTCCGCCTCCGCAGCCGCCTGATGACCAACACGAACCTCTTCCTTCCGTTCAACCTCCGGGCGGTCGTCGTCGTGCAGGCGGAGGCCGCCCGCGGCGAGGCCCGCACGCATCTCGGCCTCACCGCCACCACCGACCCAGGGGTGTGACATGAGCTTCTCCAACCAGGGCGTCGACACGTTCGACGAGCGCAAGTCCTACGTCGGAGTTCGGTTGCAGCAGGGCGTGCCCTTGCTCGACCGTGACTGGAACGAGCTCGACGACATCCGGCGGTTCGCCGAGCGCACGCTGCGCCGGCACTTCATCGGCGAGGGCGTTCCCGACCTGAACGGCTTCAAGGTGAGCGCGCCCACCTTCCCGGCACCCGACGATGTGGTCATGGCCCGTGGGCGATGCATGGTGTCCGGCTTCGATGTCTGGAACCCGGAGGACACCATGCTGTTCTCCGAGCAGGGAGACCGGGTGACGCTCCCGGCCATGGCCGCGGGCACCGCCGACGTCGTGACGCTGTACCTGGAGCCCGACGTGGTCCGCGTCGACAGCTCGACCGATCCCGATCTCGCCAACCGCCAGGACGTCAACATCGAAACGTGCGTGCGCGACCAGTTGCAATGGTCGGTCAAGGCGGTCCGCCCCCCGGACGTCCCGCCGTTGGGTACCTACGTGCTGGCCGAGATCTCTCGCCCGGCCGGGACCCGGCAGATCACCGACGCCATGATCCGTGACCGGCGGCGGCTGCTGCTCAACCTGGCGGAGACGGTGGACCGCGTGGGCCGAGCCGAGACCCGGGTGGCCGCGCTCGAAGTCGCCATGCAGCGCGCCCAGCTCGAGATCGAGGCCATCAAGAACGACCTCGGGCGCCTGTTCTGGGATGTCTCGGTCGATGCCAGCACCGACGCCGCCCTGTTCGGCGGCAAGTCCACCATCACCGTGACGGTCCACGACCGGCTCGGATCGCCCGTCCCGGGCGCCATGCTCTCGTTCACCGCCGACTGGGGCTCGCTGTCACCGTCGTTCGCCAGCACCGACGCAAGAGGCCAGGCTTCCGTCGACCTCGTCGGGGTGCAGACCGATGCACCGCTTCGGCCCGCCGACGTGGGCCTGCTGCAGCGGGCGAGCCAGAAGGTGCAGGCGGCGGTCCTCCCTGCGCCCGGCGCCGTGGAGTACGCCCGGCTGCGGTTCGAGCCCGAGGAGATGTCGGTGCTTTCTCGCTACAGCGGCGGCACGATCCTCGCCGACATCGGCACCGACCTACCCACGCGGCCCATCGTGGCCAAGCCCGACCCTCGAACCGCCACCGTCACCGTCCACGCCAAGGAGGGCCGCGGCGCGATCGTGAGGGGCGTGGGCAGCGTGCAGGTGCGCTTCGGCCTCTGGGTGCGGGACTTCGTGCGGACGAAGATCGCCGACGTGACACGCCAGGTGGAGGTGGGCGCGCGCATCGGCGACATTCTCCGTCAGGGGATCACCGCCGAGCAGACCTTCGATCACGATCGGGTGGCGACCCAGTTGCTGCCCTCCACGCTCCAGGGGATCCAGGACGACACCCACGAGGCGATCCGACGGCTCGTCTTCGCCGACCCCGACATCGACGACGACCACGTGAGCGGGACGGGTGTCCTGAGTCAGGTGATCGCCCAGGAGTCGACCGCCGCCGTGGGCGCCCGCACCAACCAGGCCATCAGCCACCAGCTGAAACAGTTCGTGAGCTCCCCCACCGTGCCCCTCGACGCGCCGGGCGGAAAGACGGCGAGCACAGCGATCCTCCAGCGCTCGTCCCAGATCACCGCCGGGTTCGCCCAGAATCAGCGGCAGCGGTATTCGGGCGCCTTGGTGGGACGCTGAGCGCGTTGGCGGCCCACGTCGCCCTCTGTGGAGTGGTGGGCGGGCGGCTCGTCCGGCGCGACGGATCGGTGCGGGACTTCACTCCCTCTCCCAACCTGATCTGCTTCGGTGCCCTCGACCTCGTCGGTGCCCTGCTGTGCCGCCGCCCGAACTTGCGCGGCGTGACGTGGCTTGCGGTCGGTCGCGGCGACCCCTCGTGGGCCACCACGCCGCCCCTCCTCGCCCGCAGTCGCACGGCGCTTACGGCCGAGGTGGCACGGGTGCGGCTGGTGCCGGGGCAGCACATCTCCTATGCCGGCGGCCGCGTCCGCATCCGCATCACGCTCGGGCCCAGGTTCGCGAC
>JBOGIC010000100.1:0-5240 GCA_050744985.1 Acidimicrobiales bacterium | reverse complement strand
ACCTCGGCCAGGTCGACGATCGCTTTCAGGACGACGAACTCGGCCCACGACGTCAGGCCGTAGTCGAACACCGACAGCGCCGGGCGGTCGCCGGCATCGTCGAGGCCCAACTCCGAGGCGAGGCGCTGGAACTTGAGGTGGTGGCCGAGCTCCTCCATGGCGATCCGGCAGGCGAGCCATTTCTCGCGCGGGTTGGGGGCCAGGGCGATGGCCGGCTCGTCGAAGGCCGTCGCCCCGGCCAGCTCGTTGCGCACGTGGCTGAGGATGACCTTGCCGACGGCGCTCACGTACTCCGGGCCATGGGCGTGGGCGGCCGCGGCGTCGGCGACGATCACGGGACGACCACGTCGAACTCGGACTCGAGCGGCGTCAGCGATGCCTCGTCGAACGGCCCCACCGGCCTCGGCTGTGACCACACCGAGACATTCCCGGCTCGCACGCCGAAGACCTGCCCGGTGACCCCGGTCGCGGCCGGGGAACAGAGCCAGGCGATGAACGTCGCCACGTCCTTCGGTCGGGACTCAGGGGCGTGGCGGAGGTAGGCACGGAGCTGCTCGGTGACGGGCGGGATCGACTCGGTCATCCGGGTGAAGGCGAAGGGGGCGACGTAGTTGACGCACACGTCCTTGCCCGCCATCTCCAACGCCACCGCCCGCGTCAGCCCGAACAGCCCCGCCTTGGCCACCGCGTAGGCGGCCTGGCCGACGTTGCCCACGAGGCCCGCCGCGCCCCCCACGTAGACGATGCGGCCGTACCCGGACCGCCGGATGCCGCCGGCCATGGCGCGGGTCAGCTCGATGCCCACGGCGAGGTGCGAGCCGAGCACCTCGGCCCAGTCGGCGTCGGTCGCCTTGTGCACCATGGCGTCGCGCAACGTGCCGGCCGCATGCACGAGCACCGACGGGGTCGCGCCCGCCCACGCGTCGACCGCGGCCACCACCTCGTGCGCACCCGCCGGGGTGCGGGCGTCGGCCGTGACGGCGATCGCCGCGCCCCCCGCCACGCGTATCTCCGAGACCACGGCCTCGGCGGGAACCGGGTCGGGCTCGGTGCCGTCGAGGGCCACGCCCGTGTCGTTGACGCACACGGCGTGACCGTCGCGGGCCAGGGCGAGTGCGACCGCACGGCCGATGCCACGGCCTCCACCCGTGACGACGCTGGCGATCCGATCCATCCGGGGCCAGGGTAGAGAGATGGTGGACGTGTGGGTGGCGCCCCTGGACATATCCATTCCGCGCGCCGTGTTGAGCCCGGCCGAACAACGGCGCGCCGACGCATTCGCCTTCCCGGACGACGCGCGCCGCTACACGGCCGCCCACGCCTGGCTGCGTCATGTGCTGGCCGCCGAACTGGGCACCTCGCCCGCCGCCGTCGAGTTCGACCCCGAGCCGGGGAAGCCGCGGCTGGCCGGCGGCGCCGGGCCGTCGTTCAACCTCTCCCATGCCGGCGAGGTGGCGCTCATCGCCGTCGCCGCCGTCGAGGTCGGGGTGGACATCGAGCCGCTCGGCCCCGCTCAGCCCCTCGAGGCGATGTGCACGCCAGCGGAACGGGAAGCGCTGGCCGCCATTGCGATGGAGGATCGAAGCGAGGCCTTTCTCCGGCTGTGGACGGCCAAGGAGGCGTACCTCAAGGCGATCGGCGCCGGGCTGACCGTCGAGCCCGACACCATCGAGGTGGGCCTCTCCGGCGACGACCGGCCGCTTCCCGGCGGGTGGTGGGTGCGCACCATCCGGCCGGCGCCGGGCTACATCGGCGCCGTCGCCGCCCCCGGCGCGGACTGGGACATCCGGCTGCAGCGCTACGGTTCGACGCCGTGAGGGTGCTGTGCACGTGCCTGCCCGGGCACGGCCACTTCAACCCCATGCTGGCGCTGGCCCGGGCCCTGCAGCGGGCCGGGCATGAGGTGGCGTTCGCCACGGCCGCCGACTTCGCCCCGCACATCGAGCGCACGGGCTTCCCCGCCTTCCCGGCCGGTATCTCCCTCGCCCGCCAGATCGACGAGGCCCGCCGGCGCTACCCGGAGCAGGACCGCCTCGCCGCCATGGAGCGCTTCGAGCAGTTCGTCCCCCGCATGCTCGCCGGCGTGGCCGCCCCGGCCCGGGCGGCCGGCCTCGTGCCCCTCGTCGCCCGCTGGAAGCCCGACGTGCTGGTGCACGACGAGACGGAGCTCGCCGGCCCCATCGCGGCGGTGCGTGCCGGCATCCCCTGGGCGGACCAGAGCGTGGGGATCCTCCGTCCCCTCGCGATGGCACGCCTGGCCGGCGAGACGCTCGCCCCCCTCGCCGAGCAGTACGGCGTCGACGTGGGGCCGTACGGCGGGCTGTTCCGCCACCTCTACCTCGACGTCGCGCCGCCCAGCATGCAGTCGCCGGAGATCGTCGACATCGCCGTGGCCCACCCGGTGCAGAACGCCATGATCGACCCCGGCGCCGAGGGGGGCGCCCTGCCCTCCTGGATGGAACGACTGCCGCCCGACCGCCCCGTCGTCTACGTGAGCCTCGGCACGCTCTTCGCCGCCCGCGCCCACGACGCCTTCGTGGCCATTCTCGACGGCCTCCGTGACGAGCCCGTCACCCTCATCCTCACTGTCGGCCACGACACCGACCCGGCCGACTTCGGGCCCCAGCCCGACCACGTGCGCATCGAGCGCTTCATCCCGCAGTCGCTGCTGCTGCCGATCTGCGACGCCGCCGTGAACCAGGGCGGCACCGCCCTGTGGGCCATCCTCGCCCACGGCCTGCCCGTGCTGGTGCTGCCCCAGGGCGCCAACCAGTTCCACAACGCCGAGGCGTGCGTGCACGCCGGTGTGGGCCGTCGCCTCCTGCCCGCCGAGGTGACACCCGAGGCGGTGCGGCGGGAGGTTACCGCCCTGCTGCACGACGCGGCGCTACGAGCCGGCGCCCGCCGGGTGCAGGCCGAGCTGGCGGCGATGCCCGGGCCCGACCGGGGCGTCGAGTTGCTCGAGAAGCTGGCCGCATCGTGACGGACGGCACAGTGATCGACGGCTTCGACCCCGCCGAGGCGCCCCGAGTGCGCACCGCCATCCCCGGTCCTCGCTCGGCTGAACTGTGGGCGCGCGACGCCGCCCACCATGCGTCCAACTCGTCGCCCGCCGCCCAGTGGCTGCGCCTGGTCCTGCGCGACGGCCGGGGCGCGGCCGTTCGGGACGTCGACGACAACCTGTTCGTCGACTTCTCGTCGGGCGCCGTGGTCGCCAACCTGGGCCACGCGCCGCCGTCGGTGGTCGCCGCCGTGGCTGCAGAAGCCCAGCGGCTCATGCACTACTTCGACTTCGCCACCCCCGCCCGGGCGGCGTTCTTCGAGGCGCTGGCCCGGACGCTGCCGCCCGAGCTGCAGACGTTCCAGATGTACTCGACCGGGGCCGAGGCGGTGGAGGCGACGCTGCGGCTGGCCAAGTCGTTCACCGGCAAGCACGAGGTGATCGCCTTCCACCAGGCGTGGCACGGCCGCACGCTCGGGGCGATGTCACTCATGGGCGGGTTCCCGCTGAAGTGGGGCTACGGCCCGTTCGCCCCGGGCGCCCTCCACAGCCCGAACCCCAACTGCTACCGCTGCCCGCTTGACCTCACCCGCGACAGCTGTGCCGTCGCCTGTGCCCTGCTCGTCGACCGCGTCTACGACCAGGAGAGCGAACGCCGGCTCGCCGCCGTGTTCGTCGAACCGGTGCAGGGCGTGGCCGGCGTCATCCCGTTCCCACCGGAGTTCCTCGCCCACCTGCGTGAGCTGTGCGACCGCACAGGAGCGCTCCTGGTGTTCGACGAGATCCTCACCGGCGTGGGCCGGACCGGCACGATGTGGGCCTTCGAGCAGTCCGGCGTGGTGCCCGACGTGCTGCTCGTGGGCAAGGGGTTGGCATCGGGCTACCCCATCTCGCTCATCGCCTCCCGGCGGGACGTGCTCGACGCCGGGCCGTTCGGTCGCCCGGGTGCGGGCGCGTCGACGTTCGCCAGCGGCAACGTGGCGTGCGCCGCCGGCGCGGCCAGCCTCGCCCTCCTCGAAGACGGAACCGTCCTCGCCAACGGGCGGACCGTCGGCGCCCGCATGCTCTCGGCGTTGCGCGACCTCGCCGAGCGCCACCCGATCGTCGGCGACGTCCGCGGCGTCGGGATGTTGATGGCGCTCGAGCTGGTGAGCGATCGCGCCGCCAAGACCCCTATCGAGCCGGCCGTGACCCGGCGCCTGGTGGAGGCACTGGCCCGGCGGGGTGTGCTGGTGGCCGGCGCCGGCGCGGTGGTGCGCATCACTCCGCCCCTCGTGATCCCCGAGGAGCAGGCGCTCGCCGGCGTCGCCGCCCTCGACGAGGCGCTGGGCGAGATCGACACGGAGGCGGCGTGAACGTCCACCACGTCGGCATCACGGTCGCCGACCTGGACCGCTCGATCGGGTTCTGGGAGCGGTTTCTCGACGCCACCGCCTATGACCGCGGCGTCTTCGGGGGCCCGCAGCTGGGCACGATGGTCGGGTACCCCGGCATCGGGATCGAGCGGGCGTGGATCGACCTGCCCGGCGGGATCGTCCTCGAGTTGCTGCGGTACCTCGACCGCGACGACGCCCCCTACGACCCGGGCACGGCCCATCCCGGCAACGTCCACGTCTGCCTGAAGGTCGACGACATGGACGGCACCCACGCCCACGCTGTGGCCTGCGGCGCCCGTCCCGTCAGCCCGCAGCCGATCACGGTCGCCGCCGGCCCGCTGGCGGGCACACGGCTCGCCTACCTCCGCGACCCCGACGGCGTGACGATCGAGCTGCGGGAGGAGGCCGGGTGATCGCCCTCCGCCTCGGTGACGCCGCCGCGCTCACCCACGAGGACTGGGACGCCCGGGCCAACGCCGCCGCCCACGGCCTCGTCGCACGCGGCGTCCGGCCCGGCGACCGCGTCGCGCTCACGTTCCCCGACGAGGCGTGGCTCGACTTCGCCGTGGCCTACCGGGGCGTGCACAAGGCCGGCGCGGTGGCCGTCCCCCTCGGCACCCGGTTCGCCGGGCCCGAGCTGGCGGCCGTCATCGATCACGCCGGGGCGGCGCTCGTCGTGGGTTCGTCGGAGATGGAGGCGGGCCAACCGCGCGACCCGGTGGAGGCCGAGGCCGGCCCCGACGACCTGGCCGAGATCATCTACACGTCGGGCACGACGGGCCGCCCGAAGGGCGTCGCCGTCACTCATCGCGGCCTCCGGGCCCACGATGTCCCGCCTGCCGCGGCGGCCGGAGGGCCGGCGG
>JBOGIC010000099.1:0-3833 GCA_050744985.1 Acidimicrobiales bacterium | reverse complement strand
GCGCGACATCGCACAACAGCGCTCAACAGGGGGTAGCCACAAGTCGCCAAAGTCGCAGGTCAGATGCGGTATCGCGGCATCGCTGCAGGTCAGCTCAACGCCCTGATCATGCTTTGCAAGCAGGGGGTCGCCGGTTCGAGTCCGGTCGTCTCCACAAGCAAAAGCCCAGGTCAGGGGCTATTTCTTCTGTGGGAACCTCAAGTTCGCTTGAAGTCCGAGTCCACGTTGAGTCCACGCGATTCCGAGGACTGAGCCCACCGCCACGGTAGGGGTGTCACCGACAGCACTCTCCCGAAAGCCGGTTCAGCAACAGGCCCGCGAGGCCCAGAGCGAGCGCGCGCGGCGAGTGAGCGAGGGGGAGGCCGGTGCCGGCCTCCCCCGTAGGCCGGCCAGGGGTCACGCGAGTGTCACGCGAGTAACGCCGACCGGACTCAACCACGGTCGAACAGCCGTTGCCTCTACGGCTCGCTGGCCTCCGGGTCCTCGACCACACTCGAGTCCCCAGGAGGGAGGCCCGTGCTCGGGACCTCGATCGGCGCAGCTTCTGAGATACGGGACATGGGGAGGCTCCGCGGTCGAGTTGACTTGCCGACCAGGCTCCCGGCGCACCTGCCCCAACCATGCCGTGCACCCACCGACGCCCGGCGATCTCGCTTACGCCGCCCGAGACGACGGGCAGCCAGCCCTCATCGGGTGTCGTGCGACCATTGCCGATCGCCCTCAACGTCCTCTTACTCATCGGTGGCCTCCTTCTCCTCGCAAAAGCCGCGGACGCCTTCGTCGTGGCGGCGGCGCGCCGCGCCTTGCCGTGACGCTGCGAGTCTCTCCGCTGGTCGTCGGTGCGGTGGTCGTCGGCTTCGGAACCGGTGCGCCCGCTGGCGGCAGCCCGGGGTTCGATCGACCTCGCCGCGGGAAACGTCGTCGGGTCAAACCTGGCCAACCTCACGCTCGTGTTGGGGGTGGCGGGCGTCATCGCCCAACCTGAGACGGTGCCCCGCGTCGTTCGTCGCGAGGCGCCCGTCTCCTTCGCCACAGTGGTGCTCGTCGGCGTTCTGCTCCAAGGGGGTTGTCCCGCGCCGAGGGCGTGGTCCTGCTGGCCGCACTGGCCGGAGCGCTTGTGCTCATGCTCCGGGCGACGGAGAGCGAGCCCGGGGAGGGAGGGGCGGTCTCGGCGGCCGGGGAGGAGGAGGCGGCGGAGGCCGAGTTCGTCGAAGAGTTGGAGGAGTTCGTCGAGGAACCGGGCGAAGACTCCCTTGCCGATGTGGTCGCCGCGTCAACCGCCCGCGATGTCTCGCGGGTAGCACTCGGCCTGCTTGGGACGGTGGCAGGCGCGCAGCTTCTCGTCGTCGGGGCTCAGCGCATGGCCGCCGAGTTCGGGCTCTCCGGCGGCTTCGTCGGCCTGACGCTGGTCGCGGTCGGGACCTCTCTGCCTGAGTTGGTCACCGCCATCCAGTCTGCCCGGCGTAACGAGACGGCGCTGCTGGCGGGCAACGTCTTGGGCAGCAACGTCTTCAACAGCACCGCCGTTGCCGGCACAGCCGCCCTCGTTGGTCCCGGCGCCATCGCCGATGCCGGCCTGACGGTCGTCGGAGTGATCTCGATGGTGGCGACCGCAGGGCTTGCATGGCTCTTCCTGGGGCTGGGCGGGCGGCTGCGTCGCTGGGAGGCCGTGGTTCTGCTCGGCATCTACGGAGCGACGCTGCCCTTGCTGGCCTAGACCTAGACGCCGCGACATCCGGCGGGCAGGAAACTTTCCGTTCATCAGGGCCGTGATGGTCGCGACACGAGGACTACGTAGTGTTCCCGCCGGGGTGAGCCGGGAAGCCTGGTCGGCACAAATTCGTGCGTGTCCAAGGAGCCCCGCTGGCCAAATCCGCCCGTCTTCCAACCTGCCGTCTCGCAGTCCCCCGTCCGCAGGCCCATCCCGAGCAAGCCGACGACAGGGGGATGGAGCATGAAGGTTCCGAGAAGGAAGCTGGTGGTAGGCAGTGCGGTAGTCGCAGGTTGGTTGTTATCGCCTCGGTCGATTACGACTGGCGTCGGTCAGAGATCCGGGAACGTTCAGCCCGCGCACCCCGGCACGCTGCCCGGCGGAGAGCAGTTGTCTGGCGTGTTGCTCACCACCGCCGTCCCGTTGAGGCTCACGGTGCCGTCCGGGTTGAAGATTCCGCCGCCGGTGCTCGCCGCGCTGTTGCCGATGACCGTGCTGTTGGTCAGCGTCAGGGACGGCGCGACGGAATCGAACGTCAATTGGTTGGCAATGCCGCCCCCGCTGTTCCCCGAGCGGTTCCCGCTTATCGTGCTGCCGGTTATGGTGGCCGTGGCGCCGAACTCATTGGCGAGGCCCCCGCCGTCGTGGCCGGCCACGTTCCCGGCGATCCTTGTGCCGGTCATGGTCAGGTGTCCGTAGTTGGTGATGCCTCCACCATCCTTGGCCGCACTCGTTCCTGTCACCACGTTGTTGGCGACTGCGCTGTTCCGCAGCGTCATCTGACCGGCGTTTGCGATGCCGCCACCGTGGTCGACGGCCCGGTTCGAAGCGACCCTGACGTTGTCGAGGGTGGCCGTCCCCTGGTTGGCGATGCCGCCGCTCCCACCCAGGCCGTTGGCCGAGTTGCCGGCCACCGTGCTGCCCGTCAGCGTGAGCGTGGTGTTGAAGCCACTGGCGATGCCACCGCCGGCCCGCCCGGCCATGCCGGTCTGATGGTTGTCGACGACACTGATGCTCGCGAGGGTTGCCGTGCCTCGGTTACGAATGGCGCCCGCCGTCCGTCCGGCGCGGTTGCCAGTGAACGTGCTGTTGGTGATCGTCAATGTGGCGGGGCCGACGTCATTGATCACGGCGCCGCCGTCGAGCGTGGCCCGGTTGCCCGTGAACAAGGCGTCGTCGATGGTGAGCGGCCCGGAGGTGGCGATCCCGCCGCCGTCACCGGCAATCGCCCCGTTCCTGATCGTCGCCCGGGCGACCGTGACATTGGCCCCGGCCTCGACGCGCAATACACGGGTGGCGCCGCCGCCGTCGATGACCGTGTTGCCTCGACCGTTCCCATTGATTGCGAGGCTCTGGGCCGGTTCCCCCGTGACGCGAAGTTCGGCGCCGGAGGTCAAGGCGAATGCCCCGTTGACGTCGAAGACGATCACGTTGCTCCCACCAGCGGCGTTGGCCGCGCCGATCGCCTGGCGCAGGCTGCACGTGGCACCACAGCTCGAACCGGGGAGGTCGGTGGTGGTGGTGACGACGAAGGTCGCCGCCGCTCGGGCCGGAAGCTGGGGGCCGACGACCAACGCCACAACGAGCGTCGTAGCCGCGAGCACCCGAAAGATCGTCATGCTTCCTTCCTTGGGAACGATGATCGAGCCGACAGCGTAACGGCCGCCCGGCCTGCCGGTCGTGAGCCTTGGTCACGCCACAAGGCTTAGTGCTTGTAGGCCAGCCGTCCCGGCATGGGCCACCGGTCGCTCCGCAGCGGCGGCGTTACGGCCCTCGGAATGTGCAGCTGGCTCGGCGCCTTCGCCTGACAGGCCTCGCCGACGCCACTGTCAGCGGACAGCCCGCGTCCGCCGACACCGTCGTGTGCCGGCCGTTCCCACCAGCCGCGCCTCTTCAGCCTGTCGAGGCTGCCCGGGGACCTACTCACCCTGAGCATGGGCAGCATCGACTCCAGCGGCGAGCGAGCGATGGGCAGGCCAGCCGCTCACTCCCCGGCTCGCGCCCTCGGGAGCGAACACATCGCGGCGGGATGTGCTACAAGTAGCTTATGACCTCCGTCGGAGTCAGGGCATTGCGCCAGCGGGCGAGCGAGCTGCTGCGGCTCGTCGAGCAGGGCCACACG
>JBOGIC010000098.1:0-2172 GCA_050744985.1 Acidimicrobiales bacterium | reverse complement strand
CAATGCCGTCAGTGGACGAGTACGACATCTGGGTCGACTTCACGAGGATGCAAGACGACGGCCGCGTCTGGAGTCTGCTCCGTGATGTCCGTCCGGGCTTCGTACCCATCGCCGGTCAGTACGCGGTTGTTGGTTGCGAGGACGCCTTCCCGGCGGTGGCCAGGATCATCACCGTCGACATCGAGCAGGGCATCCAGCTCGAGGTGCTCGAGGGCGACGTCGACGAGCACCGGCACCTCCTGACCACCGCCTGATCGCGGTCGGCGCCGTGCGTGGCTCGATGCGGAGACGCGGCCGGGCTACTGGCAGCTGCGGGTGTTCGAGGGCGTCGACCCCGTCACCGGCAGGAAGGGGTACCGCACCCAGGTATGGCGGCTCTTCCCAATGAAACGGGGACGGTGACCGGTCGCCCCGCCCCGCGATAGGGGGCGGAACGAGGCCAGGGGCCTCGTCGTTCTTGCGGTTTGCCAACTGCAGAACGGGAGGACCCCTGGTGAAGGTCGAAGGTAGCGCCGTCGACGTCGTTTTGGGCCTGGACGCCTTCGTCGTCCGGGCCGCGGAGCAGGTCGACGGCGAGCTGTGGCTGGCGGTGGAGACGACGGCGGACTTCGTGGGCTGCTCGGGCTGCGGCACGAGGGCGCGTTCGAAGGGCCGCTCGACGACGTTGGTGCGGGACATGGCCTGCGGCGGGCGGCCGGTGCGGCTGGTGTGGCGCAAACGGCGGTGGTACTGCCCCGATGCCGACTGCGACGTGAAGACCTGGACCGAGCAGAGCGACGTCGTGCGTCGCCGCGCCGGGCTCACCGAGCGCGCCCGGGTCGACATCTGTACCCGGGTCGGCCGTGACGCCGCCTCCGTGCTCGCCCTGGCCCGGGAGTACGGCGTGGCGTGGTCGACGGCGATGGCGGCGGTGGTGGCGGTGGGGACGCCGATCGTCGAGGACCCCTCCCGGATCGGCGAGGTGCGCCAGCTCGGCATCGACGAGACCTCGTTCCTGGCCGCCAACGCGTCGCATCCGACGACGTTCGTGACCGGGCTGGTCGACCTGCAGCGCTGCCGGCTGCTCGACGTGGTCGAGGGCAACCGCGGCGCGGACGTGGCCCGTTGGCTCGGGCGGCGCGACGAGGAGTGGCTCGACGGTGTCAAGGTGGTGGCCACCGACCCCCACGAGGGCTACCGGCGGGGCATCTCGCCGGCGCTCGACCACGCCACGCTGGTCGCCGACCCGTTCCACATCTGCGCGCTGGCCAACCGGGCCGTCGACGAGGTGCGCCGGCGGGTCCAGCAGACGACGCTCTCCCATCGCGGGCGCCGCGACGACCCGCTGTACCGGATCCGCCGGGTGCTGGTGACCGGGGGCGAGCGCTTGTCGGAGCGGGGCTGGGAGCGGCTGCGGGCGGGGCTGGTGGCGGGAGACCCTGACGACGAGGTGCTCGAGGCGTGGCTGGCGAAAGAGCACGTGCGCGACGTGTACCTCACGGCCGATGCCACCGAGGCGGCCGCCCTCGTCGACAAGGCGATCGCCTTCTGCGCCGACAGCGCCGTGCCCGAGGTGCGCCGCCTCGGCCGCACCCTCGCCCGGTGGCGCAAGGAGATCCTCGCCCACCACGCGACGGGGGCGTCGAACGGGCCCACCGAGGCGCTCAACCTCCTCATCAAGAAGGTCAAGCGCGTGGGCCACGGCCACCGCCGCTTCGCCAACTACCGGCTGCGGCTGCTCCTGCACTGCGGCGTCGCCTGGCCGCCCCCGCCCGCGGCGGTCCTGCGTCCCCATCCCCGGCGCCGACGACTCGCCGCGTAACAACACCAGCCGTGCGGCGCGGAGGCGGCGCGCTCATCATCCTCTGGAGCAGACGACGCCGGCCGCGTCAACGGCCTCCGCTTCGCTCCGGTCCCACGGGACGGCCTCCGGCCGCCGTTGACCCGACCGTCGTCGCCCGCTCGTGCGCGACCGAGAAGGAATCTGCGCTTCCTTCCTCAGCGACGAGGAGGGAGTCGTGTGCGCCGGCTACTCGGATATGGCACGATCACCGAGGTTGCCCCGGTCGTCGTAGAACTTTGAGTGGCGGTCCTCCACCTCGGCCCTGCCATCAGGCAGGCTCGGGGTGTCAACCAACCGAGTTGAGAAGGAGGACCACCAACATGTCAGCGTGTCACACGACGGATTCGTCG
>JBOGIC010000097.1:0-3129 GCA_050744985.1 Acidimicrobiales bacterium | reverse complement strand
AGCCCGACGAGACGGTCGAGGCGCCCCTGCCGCCTCGTTGCCCGTTCTGCGGCGGGCTGGTGGAGGCGGAGTCCTGGGCCGAGCAGTGGATCGAGGACATCGCCGAGCCCCACGCCACGACGACGCTTGTCAGCCGTCACGAAAATCCCTGGTAGCAGCAGTTCTCCGTCACGGAATTCCCTGATCCGCCGTCACGGAATTCCCTCGACCTCCGTCACGGAATTCCCTGCGGGGGATCCACCGCTCGGGCCGCAGGTCCGTTGAGCATCCCTCCTCGTCCCGAGCGACGAGGAGGCCCCGAGTGGCAAGGAGAACGATCAGGGTGATTGATGTTGTCGAGATCCTCGTGCACTGGCACGCGGGCCGGCGCATCGGCGAGGTGTGCTCGTCGCTGCGCATCGACCCCAAGACGGTGCGCAAGTACACCGCCCCGGCCGTCGCCGCCGGCATCGTGCCCGGCGGCCCGGCGCTGTCGAGCGAGCAGTGGGCGGCGCTGGTGGGGCAGTGGTTCCCGGAGCTGGTGGACCGCTCCGTCCGCCAGCGCACGTGGCCGCAGATCGAGCCGCACCGCGAACGCATCAAGGCCTGGCTGGGGACGGTGACGGTGGCGACCATCCACCAGCGCCTGCGCGACGACCACGGCCTTCAGGCGTCGGAGTCGTCGCTGCGCCGGTTCATCTGGGCCAACTTCGACGAGGAGGTGGCCCGCGACGCGGTGCGGGTGCTGCGCGACACGCCGCCGCCCGGCGACGAGGCCCAGGTTGACTATGGCCTGCTCGGCCGGTGGTTCGACCCGGCGGCCCAGCGCATGCGCCGGGTGTGGGGCTTCGTGATGGTGCTGGCCTGTTCGCGGCTGCTGTTCCTGCGACCGGTGCTGCGCATGGACGAGGTCTCCTGGGTCGAGGCCCACGTCGCGGCGATGGAGTTCTTCGGGGGTTCGCCCCGGCGCATCGTTCCCGACAACCTCAAGACCGGCGTCGTCAAGCCCGACCTGTATGACCCGCTGATCAACCGCTCCTTCGGTGAGTTCGCCGCGCACTATGGGTGCCTCGTGGACCCGGCCCGCGTCCAGAAGCCGCGGGACAAGGGTGCGGTCGAACGGGTCGTGCCCTATGCCCGGGACTCGTTCTTCGCCGGCCGGTCCGAGGAGTTCGCCAGCCTGGACGAGATGCAGCACGACGCCCGGCGGTGGTCGGCGGAGGTGGCGAACCAACGCCGGTGCCGACCGTTGGACCGGGTCGCCCCCCAGGCGGTGTTCGACGCCGAGGAGCGCGGCGCGTTGCTGGCGTTGCCGACGGCGCCTTTCGAGCTGGCCCGCTGGTACACGCCCACGGTGAACCCCGACATCCACATCAAGGTGGGCCCGGCGCTGTACTCGGTGCCGTGGCGCCACATCGGGCGCACCGTCGACGCCCGGCTGGGAGCCCGCACCGTGGAGGTGTTCCTCGACGGCCAGCTGATCAAGACCCACACACGGGTGGACAAGGGCCGCCAGACCGACCACGCCGACTACCCGCCGGAGAAGATCGCCTTCTTGATGCGCACCCCGGCGTGGTGCCGGCGCAGGGCCGCTGAGCTGGGCGAATGCGTCGCCGAGGTGGTGGCGGCGATCACCGAGGTCAACGCCTTGTATCGCCTGCGCCAGGCCCAGGGCCTGGTCGGGCTGGCCGAGCGCTTCGACGCCGAGCGCCTGGAGGCGGCGTGCCGGCGGGCCCTGGCGGTGGGCGACCCGTCCTATCGCACGGTCAAGGGGATCCTGGTGGCCGGCACCGAGCACGACGGCGACGAGCAACCGGCGACACCGCCGTCGGCGCCGGCGCACCTGCACGGCCCGGCCGGGCTGTTCGACGCGGGAGCAGCGGGATGAAGCCCCACCAGCTCGAGGACACGCTGCGCCAGCTGAAGCTGTTCGGCATGCTCGACACCATCACGACGCGCCTGGCCCAGGCCTCCGCCGGCGAGCTCGGCCACGCCGAGCTGCTCGCTGTGCTGTGCTCCGACGAGCTGGCCCGGCGTGACGCGGCGGGACTCGAGCGCCGGCTGCGGGCCGCCCGCTTCGAGCAGACGGCGACGATCGAGGACTTCGACTTCTCCTTCAACCCCAAGGTCCCCGCCGCCCAGATCCGCGACCTGGCCACGCTGCGCTTCGTCGAGGCGGGCGAGTCGGTGATCCTCCACGGCCCGGTCGGGGTGGGCAAGTCGATGATCGCCCAGGCCCTCGGCCACGCCGCCTGCCGGCGGGGCCACAGCGTGTGCTTCACCAAGACCAGCCGCCTGCTGGCCGACCTCGCCGGCGGCCACGCGGACCGGAGCTGGGAGGTGCGCCTGCGCCGGTGGGCCCGGCCGACCGTGATCATCTTGGACGACTTCGCGATCAGGGACTTCACCCTCACCCAGGCCGACGACCTGTACGAGCTGGTGACCGAGCGAGGGGCCAGGCCGGCCATCTTCACCGCCAACCGCCAGGCGTCGGACTGGTACACGCTGTTCCCCAACCCGGTCGTGGCCGAGTCGATCCTCGACCGCATCGTCAACTCGGCCCACCACGTCCACATGGACGGCCGATCGTTCCGGCCGAACCGCCGGCCGGGCGCGACCAAGGCGCCGCAGCCGTGAGCCCGACGTGCGCGTCGCCGGACTGCGACAACCCCGTGCCCCGTCGGCCGGGCACCCTCGGTCGCCCGCCGATCTACTGCTCGCCGGCATGCCGGCCGTCGCGCAACGGCAACTGCGGCGACCGCAGCATCACCGTCGAGGTCGACCAACAAGACGACGGCGGCGCCGGCGCCGGGCGGTCGTGGGTCGTGCGGATCCGGCGCGCCGAACGAAGCGTCGTCGTCGGCCGGGACCTCGGGCGGTTCAGCGCAACCGTGCTCGCTGGCGACCTGCGGGCCGTGCTACAGCCCCGCACTCGACAGGAAGGAGACGCGATCGAGTAGACATCGACATCACGCCCGGCGAGGGAATTCCGTGACGGACACGCCAGGGAATTACGTGACGGTTGACAGCTGAGTGGGACGTAGACGCGCAAGAGCCCTCCCGCCGACCTTGCCCGGACTGTCGGGAGGGCTCTTCCTGGCAGATGCCGGAGGCACCCGTGCTCATCGTAGGCACCGACCAGGCTGTGGT
>JBOGIC010000096.1:0-3139 GCA_050744985.1 Acidimicrobiales bacterium | reverse complement strand
CGCATGCCGGAACCCCGTCGAGGTCCGCCCCTTCCAGGAAGAGCCCGAGTAGTCGAAGACGAGACCGATCGAGCTCCCGGTGGACACGTCGGAGATCGAGCAGATCTTCCGCACGGAGTACGGACGAGCAGTTGCCACCCTGGTCCGCTCCCTCGGCGATATCGACATCGCCGAGGAGGCGGTCCAGGAGGCCTTCGTCATCGCCCTCGAGCGCTGGCCGGCGGCGGGGCTGCCCCCCCGCCCCGCCGGCTGGATCATCACCACGGCCCGCAACCGAGCCATCGACCGCCTGCGCCGGGAGTCGTCCCGCGACGACCGGCAATCCCAGGCGGCGCACCTGCACGAACACGACGAACCAGAGGACGTGGGACCCGTGCTCGACGACCGCCTCCGCCTGATATTCACCTGCTGCCACCCGGCCCTGGCCACCAGCGCCCAGGTGGCCCTGACGCTGCGGCTCATCGCCGGGCTGCAGACGCCCGAGATCGCCCGGTCGTTCCTGGTGCCCGAGGAGACGATGGCGCAGCGGCTGGTCCGGGCCAAGAACAAGATCCGGGCCGCCGGCATCCCCTACCGGGTGCCTCGCGACGCCGAGCTGCCCAACCGGCTCCGGTCCGTGCTGGCCGTCATCTATCTCGTGTTCAACGAGGGTTACGTCGCCACCGCCGGCGACGATCTGGTGCGAGCCGACCTCTGCGACGAGGCCGTGCGGCTGGCCCGCCTGCTGGCCGAGCTGATGCCGGACGAAGCCGAGGTCGCCGGGCTGCTCGCCCTCCTGCTGCTCACCGAGGCCCGGCGGGCGGCGCGCACCGGCCCGGACGGGTCGCTCGTCCGCCTCGCCGACCAGGACCGGTCCCTGTGGGACGGGGCGCTCATCGCCGAGGGCCATGCGATCGTGCGGGCCTGCCTGCGGCGCGACCAGCCCGGGCCGTACCAGATCCAGGCCGCCGTCAACGCCGTGCACACCGACGCCCGCACCGCCGCCGAGACGGACTGGGGCCAGATCGTCGCCCTCTACGACCAGCTCGTGGCGTTCACGAACACCCCCGTCGTCGCCCTCAACCGCGCCATCGCCGTGGGCGAGCGCGACGGCGCCGCGGCGGCCCTGGCCCTCGTAGACGAGCTCCCCCTCGACGGCTACCACCTCTTCCACGCCACCCGCGGCGACCTGCTCGAACGGCTCGGACGCACCGCGGACGCCGTGGCCGCGTACGGCGCCGCCCTGGAGCGCACCTCCAACGCCGCCGAGCGCGAGCTGCTGGAACGCCGCCGGGACGCGGCGTCACGGGGCGAGCCGGCCTGACGGGTCCCGGGCATCTCCCCGGCACGGTCGTGGGTAGGGACACTGCGTGGACCTCCCGCAAACATCCGGGCACCGGCTGCGCAACGGGGCGATTGCGGCCGGCCTCGGTGTCGCCGCCGTCTACGGCTACGGCATGGCGAAGTACCGCCGCACGTCACCGCGCGGCTTCGACCTCTACGAGCCGGCGCCGCCGGGCACGGCCGAGTTCGCCCGGATGGTCTCGACTGTCACCGGCGCGCTCACCACGCACGGCAACCGCGTCGAGGTGCTGCGCAACGGGACCGAGACCTTCCCGGCCATGCTGGACGCCATCGCCGGGGCCCGGCGCACCGTCGACTTCTCGTCGTACATCTACTGGCCGGGCGAGATCACGGACCGGTTCACCGACGTGTTCGCCGACCGGGCGCGGGCCGGCGTGGAGGTCAACATCGTGCTCGACGGGTACGGCTCGGCCAAGCTCGATCGGGCGCACGTCCAGCGCCTCGAGCGGGCGGGCGCCCACGTGGCGTTCTTCCTGACGCCGCGCTGGTACAACGTCCACAAGCTCAACAACCGGATGCACCGCCGGCTGCTCGTCGTCGACGGAGAGGTCGGCTTCGCCGGCGGCGTCGGCATCGCCGATGTGTGGACCGGCGACGCCGAGGATCCCGAGCACTGGCGGGAGACCCACCTGCGCGTCGAGGGCCCTGCCGTGGGCGACATCCTCGCCGGCTTCGCCGAGAACTGGACGGAGGCGACGCGGCACATTCTCGGCAGCCGGCACCTGGCCGAGGTGGGCCCCTTCGACGACGGGGTCGACCTGCAGGTGGTCCGCAGCTCGCCGACGACGGCGGGCACAGCGAGCGCGCCGCTCTTCTACGCCGCCATCGCCGGCGCCCAGAAGCGGCTGTGGCTGACGACCGCCTACTTCGCCGCGGGGGAGGCGTTCATCGACGCGCTGCCGGACGCCGCCCGGCGCGGCGTCGACGTGCGGCTGCTGACCAACGGGCCCAACGTCGACAAGGAGGTCGTCCGGCGGACCGGCCAGCGCAAGTACGGACCCCTCCTCGACGCCGGCGTGCGCGTGTTCGAGTACCAACCCACGATGCTGCACGCCAAGGTCCTTATCGTCGACGGGTGGGCGAACGTCGGCTCGGCCAACTTCGACCACCGGTCGTTCGGGCTCGACTCCGAGCTGAGCATCTGCATGTCGGACCCCGGCACCGTCGAGGTGCTCGCCGAGCAGTTCACCCGGGACGTGGCCGCGTCGGAGGAGCTGACCGTCGACCAGTGGCGGAACCGACCGTTGCGCACCCGTGCGATCGAGGCCGTGGGCGAGGTGTTCCGCCAGTCGCTCTGAGCCCCCTCGACTCTGTCACACTTTGCGACGATGGGACCCACGCCGCCTCCGGCTCGCGGCTCGTTCCTGCTCGGTAACACACGCGACCTTCAGCGCGATCAGCTTGGTACCTACGCCCGCGCCATGGCCGAGCACGGTGACATCGCCGGCTTCCGCGTCGGGCCTCGCGGTATCGGGTTCGAGTTCGACGCCGTGTTCGCCCCCGACGGCGCGCGCCAGGTGCGGGCCGCCGACGCGGCGCACTACGTCAAGGACGCCCCCGTCATCGGCGAGTTCCGGCACTTCCTCGGCAACGGGCTGTTGGTGAGCGAGGGGGACCGGTGGCGGCGTGACCGGCGCGTGGCGGCGCCCCTGTTCACCCGCCGGGCCGTGAGCGCGCATCTCTCGACGGTCACCGCCGCGGCCGGCGATCTCGTCTCGTGGTGCGAGCCGGACGCGGAGGCGAACCGGGCCGTCGACCTCCACGACCTCTCCATGCGCTACGCGCTGCACGCGCT
>JBOGIC010000095.1:0-9290 GCA_050744985.1 Acidimicrobiales bacterium | reverse complement strand
CCAGCCCCGCAACCGCGGCGACCAGCAGCAGGGTGGCCGGGGCGACCAGCCGCGTGGTGGCGGCCGGGGTGACCAGCAGCGGTTCAACAACAACAGCAACGACGGGGGCGAGCCCGGCAACCGCCGCAGCCGCCGCCGTCGGGGCCGTGACCGTGCCGGTGGTGGGGGCGAGCGCGACATCCAGCAGGACCGCCCGGAGCAGTACTCCGGCGAGATGGTGCCGGCCGAGGGCCTCCTCGACCTTCGTGACGAGGGCTACGGCTTCCTGCGCACGAGCGGCTACCTGGCCGGCCAGAAGGACGCCTACGTGTCGCTCAGCCAGGTGCGGCGCTTCGCCCTGCGCAAGGGCGACATGATCGTCGGCGCCACCCGCCCGGCCGGGTCGAACGAGAAGTACCCGGCGCTGCTGCGCATCGACACGGTCAACGGCATGACGACCGACGAGGCCCGGGGCCGTCCCCGGTTCGAGGGGCTCACGCCGCTGTTCCCCGACCAGAAGCTCCGCCTCGAGATCCCGGGCGACTCCAACAACATGATCGCCCGCATCGTCGACCTGGTCTCGCCCATCGGCAAGGGCCAGCGCGGCCTGATCGTCTCGCCGCCCAAGGCGGGCAAGACCACCGTCCTCAAGCAGATCGCCCACTCGATCGAGGCCAACAACCCCGAGGTGAAGCTGATCGTGCTGCTGGTCGACGAGCGGCCCGAGGAGGTCACCGACTTCCGCCGCTCGGTCAAGGGCGAGGTCGTGTCGTCGACGTTCGACCGCCCGTCCGACGAGCACACCCAGGTCGCCGAGCTGGCGTTGGAGCGGGCCAAGCGCCTGGTCGAGCTGCAGCAGGACGTGGTGATCGTCCTCGACGGCATCACCCGGCTGGCCCGGGCCTACAACCTGGCCGCCCCGGCGACGGGGCGCATCATGTCGGGTGGTATCGACACCGGCGCCCTCTACCCGCCGAAGCGCTTCTTCGGCGCCGCCCGCAACATCGAGGAGGGCGGGTCGATCACGATCCTCGCCACCGCCCTGGTCGAGACCGGGTCGAAGATGGACGAGGTCATCTTCGAGGAGTTCAAGGGCACCGGCAACATGGAGCTCAAGCTCGACCGCAAGCTGGCCGAGCGCCGCATCTACCCCGCGCTCGACGTGAACGCGTCGTCGACCCGTCACGAGGAGCTGCTGTTCGACCGGGGCCAGCTGCCCCAGGTCTGGAAATTGCGCCGGGTGCTCAATGCGTTGGAGCCTGGGGCCGGGCTCGAGCTGCTGATGGACAAGATCAAGACCACCAAGGGCAACGACGAGTTCCTGGCCGAGATCGCCAAGGCCCCGACCCCGCAGATCTAGAACCGAAGAAAGGCAACACCCATGCAGGCAGGCATCCACCCCCGCTACGGCGGCGCCACCGTGCGCTGCACCTGCGGCAACACGTTCCAGACCGGGTCGACCAAGAACGAGCTGCGGGTCGAGCTGTGCAACGAGTGCCACCCGTTCTTCACGGGCAAGCAGAAGCTCGTCGACACCGGTGGTCGGGTCGAGCGCTTCGAGCGCCGCTACGGCGCCCGCAAGACGGCGACGAAATAGCCCGTTCCTGTAAGCCACAACCACCGAAGCGGTGGCTGTGGCTGACAAGAACGGACGGGACATGCTCGAGCGACTCGCACATCTGGAGAGTGAGTACGAGGGCGTACTGGCGCGCCTGGCCGACCCCGCGGTGTTCTCCGACCAGCGTGCCCTGATGGAGCTGTCCAAGCGGGCCAAGGAACTCGAACCGATCGTGACGGCCTACCGCCGCTACCGCACGGCGCTCGACGACGTGGCCGCCGCCAAGGAGATGCTGGGCGACTCGGCGGGCGACGACCGGGTGTTCCTGCGTGAGCAGATCGACGGCAACGAGGCCACCATCGCCGAGTTGGAGGCCGAGCTGCGCATCCTGCTGCTGCCGCGGGACCCCAATGACGACAAGAACGTCATCCTCGAGCTGCGCGGGGCCGAAGGCGGCGAGGAGGCGAACCTGTTCGCCAAGGACCTCTACGACATGTACGCCCGCTACGCGGAGCGCCAGGGCTGGAAGCTCGAGGTGCTGGGCGCCGACCCGTCGGACATGGGCGGCCTCAACGAGATCACGTTCCTGCTCAAAGGCGACGGCGTGTGGTCGCGGATGAAGCACGAGGCGGGCCCGCACCGCGTGCAGCGGGTGCCGGTGACGGAGTCCCAGGGCCGCATCCACACCAGCGCGGCGACGGTCAGCGTGCTGCCCGAGGCCGAGGAGATCGACGTCCACATCGAGGAGGCCGACCTCAAAGTCGACGTGTACCGCTCGACCGGGCCGGGCGGGCAGTCCGTCAACACCACCGACTCGGCCGTGCGCATCACCCACCTGCCCACCGGCATGGTCGTGGCCATGCAGGACGAGAAGAGCCAGATCCAGAACCGGGCCAAGGCCATGCAGGTGCTGCGGGCGCGGCTGCTCAAGCTCGAGCAGGACCGCCAGGCGGCCGAGCTGTCCGAGACCCGGCGGGGCCAGATCGGCGGGGGCGGACGGTCGGAGAAGATCCGCACGTACAACTACAAGGAGAACCGGGTGACCGACCATCGCATCGGCCTCACCCTCTACAAGCTCGACAAGGTGCTCATGGGCGAGCTCGACGACCTCGTCGACGCCCTGACCGCCGACGAGCGGGCGCGGCAGTTAGCGGGAACGGCGAACTGACCTGGCGGGGCCTGTGGGCCCGCGCCGACCGCCAGCTCGGGTCGAGTCTGGAGGGCCGGCGCATCGTCGAGCGGGCGTCGGGCTATGACGCCGCCGAGCTCCTCCTGCACCTCGACGAGCCCGTCCCTTCTCGTGCGGTGCCGTTCGCCCTCGGGATGATCGAGCGGCGGGCGGCGGGGGAGCCCCTGCAGTACGTCCTCGGCCGCTGGGGCTTCCGCACGCTCGACCTGTATGTCGACCGGCGCGTGCTGATCCCCCGTCCCGAGACCGAGGCGGTCGTCGAGGTCGCACTGGGCGAACTGCGGGGCGTGGAGCGCCCCACCGTCGTCGACCTGGGGACGGGGTCGGGAGCGATCGCCCTGTCGGTGGCGGTCGAGGTGCCCGGCGCCACGGTGTGGGCCACCGACGCGTCGGCGGACGCCCTGGCCGTCGCCCGGGCCAACCTGGCCGGCATTGGCAGCCGGGTGGCGCCCCGCGTGCAAATGGCGGAGGGACGGTGGTACGACGCGCTCCCAGGAGAGTTGCGTGGCCGCATCGACCTGATCGTGTCGAACCCGCCGTACGTGGCCGCGGACGAGGACCTGCCGGCGGAGGTGGCGGATTGGGAGCCGGCCGGTGCCCTGGTCGCCGGCGCGACCGGTTTGGAGGCAGTCGTCGAGATCGTGGCCGAAGCCCCGAAGTGGCTGGCCCGCCCCGGCCGCCTTGTCGTTGAGATCGCCCCCCACCAGGCCGTCACGGTCGAGGCCATGGCCCACCAGGCGAGCTTTACCGCCATCGACGTGCGCCCCGACCTCACTGGCCGCTTGCGAGCCGTCGTTGCGCGCCTTGATCGGCACGAAAGGGCATGATAGACAGCGGGCTAGTGCGGACCTGGACCGTTGGATTCCTCGTCGTCGTGGCACTTGTTGCCGGCATGGCGTGCTCCGGAGCCCCCGAACCGGCACCTCCCGGTGCCACCGTCGGCACCGAGCCGCCCCGCACGACGACCACCGACCCGTACGCCATCCCATCTGTCATCGACGCGGATTATGTCAACCGGATCCTTGCGGCCTTCGATGCGGTACGAGGCGACGTCTACCGACTGGTTGTCCGGACCCGGACGATTCCTCCGGAGGCGATCGATCGCCTGAAGAGCGTTTATGGCCCGGGGGTGTTCCTTCAGCTCGCGGTCGACGACCTCCAGAGCCAGATGCTCCGCGGATTCTCTGACTACAGAGACCCACCGGGAAACCAACGCAGCACGGTCGACCGACTCATAACGGCAAACCACTCGTGCGTCTTTGCACAAGTGAGGCGCGACTATTCTGCCGTAACGAGCCGCCCCAACCCAGCGCCGGACAAGGTGTGGATCGCCCTCCTGCGGAATCCAGGGGACATCGATCCATGGCGATACAACCCGACCGCGTGGTACTCGCCTTATGACGGCTATCAGCCCGGAGGAGTGGCACCCGTGGACCCGTGTCGCGCGCAATGATCGGTAAAGCCTGCATAAGTGTCGTCTGCGGGCTGGTCATTGCCGTCAGCAGCTCGCGGTCAGTTTTCGCGCAGCAGGGGCCGACGACGACGGTCAAGCGCCCGACCACAGTGGAGGTGACCGGGGCGTGCAGTGGAGGTTCTACGGGTAGCCCGACGTGCGAGGGCCAGGTCGTCAAGATCTACGACACATCTCCCGAAGCGACCGCGATTGGCTCTTCTGCGGCTACCGGCCCGACCAAGCGATACGTGCCTTATACACGCATCGACACGGGAACCGACGGACAGCCCTGCCTGACCACCGGGTGGCGGGAGGTCACCGATCCGAGCCTGGGCGATGCCATTTTCCAGACGCCAGACACCGACTCTGCCAGCATCGGACCGCAATACCCACCCTGCCCGCAGAGCCCCAATGTGCCGGCCGAAGTGGCGCGGACGCCGACACCGGTGGTGATCGCGATCGACTACTGGGAGGAGGTTCCTCTCCCAGTACCGAAGCCATATATTGCGCCCGGTTGGGCGATCGTCGGAAAGCTGGGCTACCTCGAGACTCGCGGGGCGACGCAGCACGTCTACCGGACCGACACCGTGCTGGGCCCGCTCGAGATCGTGGCCACGGGCCGGTATTACGTCGATTGGGGCGACGGCGAATCCTCGGGACCGCACAGCCGCGAGGGCAAGCCGTGGCCCGAGGGCGAGATCACCCACGACTACATCTGGGCCGGTCAGTACGACATCGTCCTGACCGAACGATGGACGGCGACGTGGAGCCTCGCCGGCAACAGTGGGGTCCTGAGGGAGTTGCGCACGACCGGGCGGATCGACGACTTCCCGGCTCGGCAGATCCAGGCGGTCGTCGGCCGGCCGTAAGGACCGGGCGAGGCGGTACGGTGGCAACCAGTGGATCTCTCAGCGTTGCCGGGGGGAGAGCTGGTTGCCGCCGGCCTGGCCGATCTCGCCGGGGGGGTTGACTCGCCCGAAGCCCTTCTCGTGCTCATCGGGCGACCTCGCCTGCAGCGCCTGGGATTGGCCGTGCCCGACGGCGTTGATCACCCCGAGCTGCGACTGTACGAGTTGCTCGCCGCTTCCGATCCTGACTCGGCCCACGGTCGGTACAACGCCCTCGTCCGGCGCCTGGTGAGCTTCGAACGCGCAGCCGAGTGCGTGAGCTAGCCGACCGGGACCGGATCAGCCGTTTCATGGTGGCGTTGGGGAGCGAGGCCCGGACGCGGGCGAGGGTCTACTTCACCGGAGGGGCGACGGCGGTGTTGGAGGGGTGGCGGTCATCGACCATCGATGTCGATGTTGTGATCGTGCCGGAAACAGAGGTCCTCCGCACCCTCCCTGAACTGAAGGAGCACCTTCATCTCAACGTGGAGCTCGCCTCACCGGCCCACTTCATTCCGGTGCTGCCGGGATGGGAAGAGCGCAGTCCGTTCGTCGCTCAGCATGGCCTGCTCTCGTTCCACCATTTCGAGCTCGTCGCCCAGGCGTTGGCCAAGATCGAACGCGGGCATTCGCAGGACCAGGCCGATGTCGCCCAGATGCTGGCCAGAGGCTTGGTCAGCGCGGCGCAGCTCAGGGACTACTTCGACAAGATCGAGCCGCAGCTCTACCGGCACCCAGCCATCGATCCGCCGTCCTTCCGCGCCGCGCTCGAAGCTGCCGCGCCTATCGATGACGGCCAGGCGGGGCTCAGGTAGTCGCACACCGACCCCGGCTCCTCGGCGGCCCGCCGGGCAGGGAAGTACCGGACATCGTCGGCCACGTCGGTGACTTCGTCGAGGAACGCCTGGTGCGAGCCCGACGCGGGGTCCTCGACGGTGCCTTCGACCATGACAACGGCGAAGCGAGCCATGCGGCCGTCGGGCTTGCGGCGCAACACCCGCCCCATCCGCTGCACCATCTGCCGCCGGGAGCGACTGGCGCCGACGACCAGCGCCAGGTCGGCCGCGGGCACGTCGATGCCCTCGTCCAGGACGCGAGGCGCGGCAATCACATCGAGGTCGCCGGCGCCGAAGGCGGCCAGCACGCGACGCCGGTCGGGCGCGTCCAGACCGGAATGGAGCGCCGCCGCGTGCAGACCGCGGGCCCGCAGTGCGGCGGCACTCCGCTCGCTGGCGGAGATGCTGTGAGTGAAGACGATGGCTCGGTCGGCGAGCGCGATCGCCGGGGCAAGGCGGGCGACCGCCTCCACCTTGGCGGGCGTGTCGCCCAGGAGGCGCCGTCGTTCGAGCATCGTGCGCCGGTAGGTGCCAGCGACCTTGGCGCCTGGCGCGCGGCTGTCGGCGAGGGCAACCACGGCCCGCAGGAAGAGCTCGAAGGGGTCGGGGGGCAGGCCGTGGCATCGGATGAGCCGCGCTCGGAGGCGGGCCAAGAGCTCGGAGAGCTCGTCGTACCGCTGGCGCTCCTCGTCGGTGAGCCGCACGCCGACCACGGCCACCGTGAAGCGGGCCGTCACCTCGTCGGCCACGGCCCGGGCGTAGCCCAGGCGGTAGCACGTTCCCCCGAAATAGGGATCGAGCCAGGCGAGGTTGCCGTCGTCGTCGCGGGCGTAGGTGGCGCTCAGCCCGAGGCGCTGCCCGAAACGCGAGTCGAGCGCCAAGCGGTTGTGCTCGCTCCCATACCGGTGACACTCGTCGGCGACCAGCAGACCACCACGGCGGATGGGTCGCACGTCGGCCACCCGGGCGGTGTTGACCACGGCCACGACCACGTCGTGGGTCATGAGGGTGTCCGCCGCACCGTCGCCGAGGCGTCCCACGGCCACGTCGGCGCCCAGCCAGCCGCCCAACGCCCTCACCCACTGGTGCTGCAGCTCCACGGTGGGCACGAGCACCAGGACCTGGCCCCGCCGGCGAAGCTCCGCCAGGGCGGCAGCCACGCCTACCATCGTCTTCCCGGTGCCGGTCACCGCCTCCACCACGCCCTGTCCACCCTGGCGCCGCCAGGCCTCGAGGGCCTCCTCTTGCCAGGGGTAGAGCCTGGGCACCGTCGGGACTGACGCCGCCGCGACCGCCGGCACCGCCGCGGCTGACGCGGCGCAGGATGGGCCAGTCACGAGCCACCAGCGCGCCGGCTCGCCGCGATCGCAGCTGAAGCGCCGATGGTCGGCGAACAGCGTGAACGCGACTTCCCGGGCCGATACGGCCGGCTGGGCGCCGAGGAGCGCGGCCAGCTCGCCGGCTGTCAGGCCCGGCGACGCGCATAGAGCCGATGCCAGGTCGTCGGCCAGCACCTCGTCAGCCCGTCAGTCGCTGCCGGCCGCGCCCGGTCGCTCCAGGTCGGGCTCCTCGGTCAGGTCGACGCCGAGCTCGCTGGCGGTGATCTCCGGCTGGTAGGAGCCGTCGAGGCGGCGCAGGTCCCATTCGGTGATCCACGCCCGCACGTATTGCCGCATCCGGTTGGACGGCAGCCGCTCGAGCCCGCCGATGTCGGGCGGGTCCCAGCTGTAGGCCTCGGCATGGATCTGCTTGAGCCGGGTGTAGGTGCGGTCGAGCTCGGCCCGCCCGGGCGGCTGCAGCGGGAGCTGGTCCCGCTCGATGATGCGCATGCCGGTCTCGGCCAGGCCAGCCAGCAGGTCGGCTTCGGTCGTGTCCTTCATGCGCAGCCGCTTGGGGATCACGTCGAGGTCGTTCTTGCCCACCAGCACCTGCGCCTCGAAGTCGTCGACGGTGGTGAGCACCGCGCCGATGGGAGCGCCCGGATCGTCCCGGTCGCCCCGCACCCAGCGAGCAACCTCGGCGTAGGACTTGGCCCGCTGCAGCAGGGAGTAGCGCCCGATCAACTCGACCTCGTCGAGGAGCAGCACCCATCCCCGGTAGCCGGCCGCCCGCACGAGGCGGGACAGGAAGCGGAACCGCTGCACCGACAGGTCTCGTTCCTTGGCCGCCGCCAGCCGGTACGTCGCCGCCGCGCCGGCTTCCTTGAGCCGCCGCCGAAGGTCGGCAACCGGTATGGGGTCGCCGGCCCAGAACCGGACGATCCGGTCGCGGAACTCTTCGTCGCCCTGGGCGTACTCATGCAGGAACAGGGTTGCCGCGAAACGGCTGTCGACCGGGCTGTCGTCGTCGTGCGCCCACCGGTAGAGCTCGGCGTACGCGGGTGACTCCACCCCGAGCCCCATGGCGAGCTCGTCGACGGCCGACCCCGGCCGGCCCGGCACCTTCGCCCCCTCGACCGCGGCCAGGAACACCTTGCCCGGGTCGTGCAGCGGCGTCTCCTTGGACACCACGACCTTCGACACGACGAACGCTTCGCTCAGCGCCACGTGGGCAAGGTGCTCGAGGGCGTGGCTCTTGCCGCTCCCGAAGCCGCCACCGATGAGCATGCCGCCCGGCGCCGGCCCGGTGGGCAGGGCGGTGATCGCATCGAGGAGCTGGCTGAAGCGGTCGTCGACGGCGACCTGCATGGAGCCGAGGGCGATCACCGCGTCGCGGTTCGGCACGCCGGCTCGGAGCGCCTCGAGGGCCCGACGGCTGCGCACGGACTGTTCCGTCGGCGTCACGCCGACACCCGCACGAGGGAGGAGAACGGGTTGTCTCGGTTCCGGTCGCGCACCTCGTCGAAGATGCGCAGCTTCAGCGCCTGGTACGCGTCGAGGCCCCGGGCCGGGTCGGTGAGGAAGGCGGGGGGAGCGACGACGAGCACGAAGCAGTTGGCTAGCTCGTCGGTGTTGTCGACGAGCTGGCGAAGCACCTCGTAGGCGTCCAGGAGGGCGGTCCTGGTGTAGTAGTGGCCCTGACGCTCCTCCGGCGCCGGGCGTCGGGCGACCGAGAACCGGCGGATGTCGAGCACGAGCAGAAGCCCCGATCGCCCGTTGACCGCCAGCCAGTGGGCCAGCGAGAACAGCATCTGGCGGGCGTTGTGGCGGGCGATGCGCCGGAAGATCAGCGCCGACCGCAGCGCCGAGATCTGGCGGAGCTCGCCGGTGAGCCAGTCGAGGACGGCGGTGTGCTCGGCGTCCGCCACCTGGCCCGTGCGGAGCTGTGCCTGGCAGAGCCGGAGCATGGCGACGCGGAACTCCTGCACCATGGCGTAGTCGCGGTAGACGCGCTGCTGCAGCTCCCGGTCGACCTCGCGCTTGAGCTCCCGGGCGTCGACGCGGTGGTA
>JBOGIC010000094.1:0-6723 GCA_050744985.1 Acidimicrobiales bacterium | reverse complement strand
GGCCAGCAGCAGGCGGGGCGCGCCGAGCTCGTCGACCTCCTTGACCACCAACTCGCCGACCCGAGCGGTCGACCGCCAGTGCACCCGGCGCCGGGGGTCGCCGGGGTGGTAGGGGCGCACGCCCCGGACGAGGTCACCGCTCGGCGCCGGCCGCGCCTCGCCGTCACCCCACGTGCGGAACACCTCGGGGAACGACTCGGCGGCCGGGACGGTCCGGGGGCCGACGTAGAGCGGTCGGGCCAGCGGCACGCGGCGGCGCCGGGCGAAGGCCACGAGCCCGGCGACGCCGGGGCTGACGATCTCGACGTGGACGGTCGTCAGCACCTCACGGGTGCGGGCCACACCGCTCACCGTCACGGCGGCCGGAACCTCCACGCCCTGGGCCTCCGGCGCCAGCAGGGGCAGCGCCACCCGCACGAACTGGTGGGAGCCTTCGACGGAAAGGGTGATCCTCAGCGTGTCGCCGACGGTCGCCTCGGCGGCGTTGGCCACGACCGCCAGCTTCACCCGCCGGGTGGCGATCTGCGCCCACACCACGTCGACCACCGCGACGGTGAGGGCGGCGACGCAGACGAACAAGCTGACGCGTGACCCGGTCGTGCTCCACACCGACCAGGACACCGCGGCCAGGACGGCCATGCCGGCGGCCGCCGCCGCCGGGCGCAGCTCCCTCTCGGGAGGGGGGTTCATACCGCGGGGGCGGGCACCGTCGCGAGCAGTTGCCCCACCAACGGCCGCGTCGCCTCGGTGCCGCGGCGGGTGACCGCCCCGACCCGGTGGGCCAGCACGGGGACGGCGACCGCCTTCACGTCGTCGGGCGTGGCGAAGTCGCGCCCCGCCGCCAGGGCGAAAGCCTTCGCCACCTGCATCAGCGTGCGGGCGGCGCGGGGGCTGGCCCCATGGTCGAGCTCGGCGTGGGCACGCGTAGCGGCCACGATGTCGAGCACGTAGTCGGCGAGGGCGGGGGCCACGTAGATGCGATCGGCGGCGGCGATGGCGGCCGCCACGTCCTCCTGGGTCGCGACGGGCATGAGCCGCTCGAGGGCGGCCGGCCCGCCGTCACCGGCCAGCATCGCCCGCTCCGCGTCACGGTCGGGCAGCCCCAGGGTGACGACCAGGGCGAAGCGGTCGCACTGGCCCTCGACCAGCGGGAAGGTGCCCACGTCGCCGTAGGGGTTCTGGGTGGCGATGACGAAGAACGGGACCGGCAGGCCGTGGGCGCTGCCGTCCACCGTGACCTGGCCCTCGCCCATGGCCTCCAGGAGCGCCGACTGGGCACGGGGCGTCGCCCGGTTGATCTCGTCGACCAGGACCACGTTGTGGAAGACGGGGCCGGGGTGGAAGTTCCAGTCGCCGCCCTCGCGGTCATAGACGCTCACGCCCGTGATGTCGGTGGGCATGAGGTCGGCCGTGCCCTGCACCCGGCCGGCCGAACCGCCGATGGAGCGGGCCAGGCTCTTGGCCAGCAGCGTCTTGCCCACGCCGGGCACGTCCTCCAGGAGCACGTGCCCACCGGCCAGCAGGCCGGCCACCACCAGCCCGATCTCGTCGCGCTTGCCGAGCACCACCGACGCCACGTTGTCGACGAGGGCGCGCGCCACAGGGCGGGCGGGGGGCTCAGGCACAGCCATTAGTGTGCCGCACGTGGGCCAACTGATCCGAGTGACCGAGCGGGCCGGGACCAAACCGGGCACCGTCGTCTTCGACCTCAACCGCAGCCTCACGGGCATGGGCCACGAGCGGTACTTCGACCCGGCCGACGCCGTGGGCGACCGTCCCTGCGACGTCCTGGCCCGCCGGCTGTTCGAGCGCTCGGGCGTCAAGGCGGTGCACATCTACTCCAACATCGTCACCGTGGAGCTGGCCTCCGGGTCGTCGAGCGACGGCATGATCGACATCGTCATCGACCTGTTCACCTACTACCGCGAGGGCGTGGAGGTCGCAGAGCCGGTGCTGGAGGGTGAAGCCGGATAGGCCGGCGAGCCACAGCCGTGAAGGACATGGCCTGGGTACCGCCCGGTTCGTTCCGGATGGGGTCGGACGCCTTTTATCCCGAGGAGCAGCCCGTCCGCGAGGTCACCGTCGAGGGCTTCTTCATGGACGAGCACCCCGTGACCGTCGCCGAGTTCCGGCGGTTCGTGAAGGCCACCAGCCACGTCACCATGGCGGAGAAGGAGCCGGATCCGGCTGTCTACCACGACGCCGACCCCGAGCTCCTGGTGCCGGGATCACTTGTGTTTGACCCGCCCGATCACCCTGTCGACCTCCGCGACTTCCGCAACTGGTGGAGCTGGCGGCCGGGCGCGGACTGGCGTCACCCCGAGGGCCCCGGGAGCACTCTCGACGGCCGGGACCGCCATCCCGTCACCCAGGTCGCCTACGACGACGCCGTGGCCTACGCCACGTGGGCCGGCAAGTCGCTGCCGACCGAGGCCGAGTGGGAACGGGCCGCTCGCGGTGGACTCGAAGGGAAGACCTACTGCTGGGGCGACGAGCTCACGCCGAAAGGCCGAGTCATGGCCAACACGTGGCAGGGGGAGTTCCCCTGGCAGAACCGCATGGACGACGGCTGGTACGGCACGTCGCCGGTGAAGTCGTTCCGCCCGAACGGCTACGGCTTCTACGACATGGCCGGCAACGTCTGGGAGTGGACGTCGGACGTCTTCCGGCCCGACCACGCCGCGGCCCCGGCGCCGTGCTGCGAGCCTTCGGGTGCTGGCGAGGAGATACCGCGCCGGGTGATCAAGGGCGGGTCGCACCTCTGCGCACCCAATTACTGCCTGCGCTACCGGCCGGCCGCCCGCCAGGCCGAGGCGGTCGACACCTCCACGACCCACATCGGCTTCCGGTGCATAGTGCGCGGGGGGGAGGGAGACTAGGCGCTCGGCTTCACACGAGGGAGGCTCCAATGGCGGATGACCTGGATCGATCGCACCTGCCGATACCCAACCCCACGTTCACGGGGACGTCCAACCGGACCTTGGAGGGATCGGAGCCGGACTGGACCATGACCAACCCGGTCGACCCACCGTCGGGCGCCCCCAACGTGCTGCTGGTGCTGATCGACGACGCCGGCTTCGGCAACACCAGCACGTTCGGCGGCCCCATCGAGACCCCGACCTTCACCCGCATGGCCGACGGCGGGCTGCGCTACAACCGGTTCCACGTGACGGCGCTGTGCTCGCCGACGCGGGCGGCGATGCTCACCGGTCGCAACCACCACGCCGTCGGCTTCGGCGCGGTGACCGAGACGCCCGCGGGCTTTCCCGGGTACGGCTCGGTCGTGCCGCAGAGCTCGGCGCCGATGCCGAAGATCCTCCAGGGCAACGGGTATGCCACCGCCGCCATCGGCAAGTGGCACATGACCCCCGACCACCAGCAGGGCCCGAGTGGCCCGTTCGACCGCTGGCCGCTGGGGTGGGGCTTCGACTACTTCTGGGGCTTCCTCGGCGGTGAGAGCGGCCAGTACGACCCGCTGCTCGTCGAGAACAACACCGTCCTCGGCCCACCGGCGCAGCGCGACTACTACTTCCCCGACGACATGGCGGCGAAGGCGATCTCCTGGTTGCACGGCTTCCGCGCCCAGGACGCCGAGCGACCCTTCTTCATGTACTTCTCGACCGGCTGCAGCCATGCCCCCCACCAGGTGCCGAAGGAGTGGAGCGACAAGTACAAGGGGAAGTTCGACTCGGGCTGGGACCAGTACCGCCAGGAGACGTTCGAGCGCCAGACGCAGCTCGGCGTGATCCCGGCCGGCACGGAGCTGACGCCCTCGCCGCTCGCACCCGGCACCGACGATCCGGCCTTCCCGTCGTGGGATTCCCTGGACGAGGACGACAAGCGGCTCTACGCCCGGCAGATGGAGGTCTTCGCCGGGTACCAGGAGAACGCCGACTGGAACGTCGGGCGGGTCATCGACGCCATCGAGGCCATGGGCGAGCTGGACAACACCGTCGTCATCTGGGTGTGGGGCGACAACGGGGCCAGCATGGAGGGCACCCTCACGGGCACCTTCAACGAGCTGACCACCGAGAACGGCATCCCGCTCACGGCCCAGCAGCAGCGCGAGCTGCTGGCGACCCACGGTGGTCTCCCGGCCTGGGGCACCGAGGTGCTGTTGCCGCACTACTCGGCGGCGTGGGCCTGGGCCGGGAACTGCCCGTTCCCGTGGGGCAAGCAGGTGGCGGCGTACCTCGGCGGCACGCGCAACCCGATGGTCGTGCACTGGCCCGCTTGCATCGGTGACGGCGTGGCGGGCGGGCTGCGCTCGCAGTTCACCCACGTCATCGACGT
The DNA here is from genome assembly GCA_050744985.1 of Acidimicrobiales bacterium. Taxonomy (GTDB): domain Bacteria; phylum Actinomycetota; class Acidimicrobiia; order Acidimicrobiales; family AC-14; genus JBOGIC01. The sequence continues at coordinate 2,430 of JBOGIC010000094.1, read as the reverse complement.
CGCGCCGACCATCCTCGAAGTAGCCGGCATCCCGCTGCCCTCGACGGTCGACGGGTTCGACCAGGTGCCGATGCACGGCGCGTCGTTCGCCGACTCGTTGTCCGACGCCGGCGCCGCCGAGCACCACACCCAGCAGTACTTCGAGATCTACGGCAACCGGGCCATGTACAAGGACGGGTGGTGGCTGGCGACGATGCTGCCGCGCATCCCGTGGGACGGCTCGCCCCAGACGATGGCCCAGTTCGCCCCGGACGTGTGGGACCCCGACACCGACCCCGTGCAGCTGTTCTACCTGCCCGACGACTTCAGCCAGGCCCACGACCTCTCGGCCGAGAACCCCGACAAGGTGGACGAGCTGAGGCAGTTGTTGTGGGACGAGTTGGAGCGGTACCAGGCCACGCCGCTGCTGGCCGCGTTCGGCTTCTACTGGGGCGTCGTCCCGCCGCCGGGCACCCAGAGCAGCTTCCCGTTCGCCGGGGACGTCGTGAACGTGGCCCCGGGCATGATCCCGCCGATCTACTCCAAGTCCTACGCGATCACCGCCGACCTCACCGTGCCCGACGGCGGGGCCGAGGGCGTGATCGTCGCCGAGGCCAACAGCCTGGGCGGCTTCTCGCTGTTCGTCCAGGACGGCAAGCTCAAGCACACCTACAGCATGCTGGGCGTCAAGGAGTACCGGCAGGAGGCGACCACCGACCTGCCGGCGGGGGATGTGCGGGTGCGCATGGAGTTCGTCGCGGATTCGCCGGGGACGATGGGCACAGGGGGGACCGTGACGCTCTACGTCAACGACGAGTCGGTCGGCACGGGGCGGATGGACAACACCGTCCCCCACCGGTTCACGGGCTACGCCGGGCTCGACATCGGGCGCGACAACGGCACGGTCGTCGACCGCCACTACGCCCGGGAGGCCCCGTTCGCCTTCACCGGCACCATCAACTCGGTGGTGTTCGAGATCGAGCCCCTGCCCACGATGGAGGACGAGCTGGCCGCCCACCAGGCGCTCATGCAAGGACGGGTCACCAGCGGCATGGGCGCTTGACCTGATCGAACAGACGTTCGTAAACTTGGCGGGTGGCACTGACGGACATCCAGCCGGTCGTTCTGGCCGGCGAGCGGCTGCTGCCCGTGCTCGAGCCGCTGGCGCCCCTGCTACCCGGCGGGGGGCTGCAGCGGGGTTGGGTGGTGAGCGTCACCGGGTCGACGTCGCTGGCGCTGGCGGTGCTGGCCGGCGCGTCGGCGGCGGGGTCGTGGTGCGCCGCCGTCGGCATGCCGTCGCTGGGTCTGGCGGCGGCGGCCGAGGTCGGCGTCGTGCTCGAGCGGTTCCCGCTGGTGGCGGCGCCCTCCGACCCCAAGGAGTGGGCGTGGGCGGTGGCCACCATGCTCGACGCCGTCGACGTGGTGCTGGCCCGCGCTCCCGCCCGGCTCGCTGACGCCCAGGCTCGCCGGCTGGCGGCCAAGGCGCGCGAGCGGTCGACGGTGCTGTTGGTCGTAGGTGGGCCGTGGCCGGGGGCCGACGTGCGGTTGACGGCGGGAGACGCCCGGTGGGAGGGCGTCGGCGACGGTCACGGGCGGTTGCGGGCGCGGCGCATCGAGGTGACGGCGGGGGGACGGGGGGCGGCGGCGCGGGAACGGCGGGTGTCGCTGTGGCTGCCTGGCCCCGACGGCGGCGTCCTCTCGGTGCCGGTGTGCAAAAAAGGTCGTAGAGCAACACTTTTTGCACACTCCCGTGCGTAGCACCGCGACCCGCATGCTCGTCGTGTGGTACCCCGACTGGCCGGTGGTGGCGCAGGGCCACGCCGCCGATGAGCCGGTGGCGGTCGTCGAGGCGGGGCGCGTGGTGGCGTGCTCGGTCGCCGCCCGGGCCGAGGGGGTCGAACGGGGCCTGCGCCGCCGCCAGGCCGAAGCCCGCTGCCCCGCGCTGTCGGTGATCGATCGCGACCTGGCCGCCGAGGCGCGGGCATTCGAGCCCGTGGTGGCGGCGGCCGAGTCGTTCACGCCGCGAGTCGAGATCCTGCGCCCGGGTGCCTGTGCCTTCGCCACCCGCGGGCCGTCGCGCTACCACGGGGGTGACGAGGCCCTGGCCGCGCAGGTGAGCGAGGCGATCGCGGGTTGCCGGGTGGGTGTGGCCGACGGGCGGTTCGCCGCCGAGCGGGCCGCCCGCCGCGGCCTGGCCGGCCTGCGTGGCCCGAACGCCATGATCGTGCCGCCGGGGGAGAGCGGCGCGTTCCTCGCCCCCTTCCCAGTAACGACGCTACCTGTCGACGATCGGGTCGCCGATCTGCCCGATCTCCTGGTACGCCTCGGTGTGCTGACCCTTGGCGACTTCGCCGCCCTGCCCGCCCGGGCCGTGCTCGCCCGCTTCGGGCACGACGGGGTCTCGGCCCACCGGCTGGCCCGGGGCCTCGACGAGCGGCCCCTGCACGCGCG
>JBOGIC010000093.1:0-1881 GCA_050744985.1 Acidimicrobiales bacterium | reverse complement strand
GCCCCTCGACGCCGGCCACTGGTGGGCCAGCATGCGTGAACCCGTGCGCTTCGCCGACGCCGTCGGGCGCGTCATCGACGCCGGCCATTCGCTGTTCGTCGAAGTGGGCCCCCACCCCGTCCTCGCGGCGTCTCTGGTCCAGTGCCTTGACGCCCGGGGGCGTGAGGGGCCCGTGCTCGCCAGTCTGCGCCGCGGCGACGGTGAGCGGGCCTCCATGCTGAGGACACTCGGCGCGCTCCACGTCCGGGGGCGCCGTGTCGACTGGAACGGCGTGTTTCCTGGTCGACGCCGGTGCGTCCCGTTGCCCACCTACCCGTGGCAGCGCGAGCGCCACTGGCTGGCGCCGGAACTGGAGACGAGCGGCGGCCATCCCCTGCTCGGCCGTCGCCTCCCATCGCCACGGCCCAGCTGGGAAGCGGACCTGACCGACACTCGGCTGGGCTATCTGGATGGGCACGTCCTGCACGATCGGGCCGTCCTCCCGGCCGCGGCCTACCTCGAGGTCGCACTCGCCGCCGCCCGGTCGCTGCGAGGCGCCGGCCCGCTGGCGCTGGAGGCGTTCGACTTCTCGCAGTTGCTGGCAACGCGTGATCCCGGTGACCGCGTGCTCCGGTGCACGGTCGGCGCGGGGGACACGGTCGAGGTGCACAGCGCGGCGAACGGTGGCGCGACCGCCTGGGCGCTGAGGGCTACGGCTCGCCTGGCAACGGCGGCGGCGCATGTCGACACCGTCGATCTGGCCGACGTACAGCGTCGCTGCCCCAACTCGATCGACGTGGACAGCTTCTACGCCGCGCTGGCGGCGCGGCACGGACTGCGGTACGAGGGCGCATTCCGCTCCGTCGTCGAGCTCTCGGCGGGCGACGGAGAAGCCCTCGGCCGTATCGCCGTCGCCGACGCCGACCGGCGTCCGATCGACGCTTACGAAGCGCACCCTGCTCTGCTCGATGCCGCGTTCCATGTCGTCGCCGCCGCGAGCACCTCGCGGGCCGCGGAGTGGGGCACACCTGTGCCTGTGTCCGTGGAGCGCCTCGAACTGCGGGCGCCCCTCGGCGACGCCTTCTGGAGTCACGCCACGATCACGCAGTCCGACGACGCAACGCTCCGCGCGACGGTGACGCTGTTCGACGATGAGGGCCGGGTCCTCGCTCATTGCGAGGGGCTCCGCCTGAAGCGGCTCGAAGCCCCCGCACGCGCGCGGGTTGACGAGTGGCTCTATGAGGAACGCTGGGTTCCCTCCCCCCGCGCCGCGTGCGTCCCATCGGCGCACGAGGTCGTCGCCACGGCCCAGACTCTCCTCGATCGCCGTGCGGCCGACGTCGGATTCGGCGCGTACTACGACGCCTTCGAACCGGCGCTCGACGCGCTCACAACCGGGTACGTGAGGGATGCGTTGGTGGAGCTCGGCTACGAGCCACGCCACACGCAGATGCCGGCCGATGCCGTGGCGGCGGCGCTCGGCGTGGCGCCCCGGCACTATCGGCACTTCGCCCGGCTCCTGCATCTGTCCGTGGCCCAGCCTTCGACCCCGCCACCGCGGGGGCACGATGGCCTGGCCGACGCCGGTCCCGAGTACCGCAGCGCCGTCGAGCTCGTCCGGCGGAGCGGCGAACGATTGGCGGGAACGCTCCGCGGCGAGATCGACCCACGGGAGTGGATGATCGCCGGCGAGGCCTCTGCGCTGGTCGCCGAGTTGTACGCCGCCAACCCCGGGTTTGTCCTGTACGCGCGGGCGGTCGCCGACTGCGTCGCCGCGGTCCACGCGTCGCGGCCATCCCGGCCCCTCCGGGTCCTGGAAGTCGGCGCCGGCACCGGCGGCGCCACGGGCGCGGTTCTCGATCGTCTGGCCGGCGACCGTATCGACTACCTGTTCACCGATGT
>JBOGIC010000092.1:0-3385 GCA_050744985.1 Acidimicrobiales bacterium | reverse complement strand
CGTTGTCCATGAGGACAACCGACGGCGCGTGGCGGCGCACGGCCTCGAGGCCACCGGCCGCCGTCCCGGCCAGGGCCACCACCGACAGCAGCGGCTCCAGCGACAGCAGCTTGGCCAGGCTCTGGATGAACATGGTGTGGTCGTCCACCATGACGAGCGACACCGCCCGGCCGGTCGTCGTGCCGTCGCCGGTCATGAGGCACGCTCCAGGAGCGATCGGATCCGGGCCAACAACTCGGTGGCAGTGAACGGCTTGCCGACCACGTCGAACCCGGCGAGCGACTGGGGCGCCACGTCCTCGGCATAGCCCGACATGAACAGGACCGGGAGGTGCGGCCAGCGGCCCCGGAGCTGTTCGATCAGGTCGGGACCCGACATCCCGGGCATGACCACGTCGCTCAGCACGAGCGCCGGCGCATGCTCGAAGGCGGCGGACATTTCCAGGGCGTCGGCCGGGCTCCCGGCCAATACGACGGCGTACTGGTTGCGCTCGAGGATGCGCCGGGCGATCTCGAGCACGGCGGGCTCGTCCTCGACCACCAACACGGTTTCCCCGGCGCCACCCGGTGTGGCCCTGGTTGCAGAGGCCGCGATCTGCTCGGCCTCGTCCGGGACCGCCGGCAGGTAGACCGAGACCTGCGTGCCGCGGTCGACGTCCGACGTCAGCCCGACGTGGCCGCCCGCCTCGGTCACGATGCCATACACGGTGGCGAGCCCGAGGCCCGTGCCCTTGCCGCGGGGCTTGGTCGTGAAGAAGGGATCGAAGGCCTGGTCGCGCACGGCCTGGCTCATCCCCGTCCCGGCGTCTCGGATGCCCAGCCGGACGTACCGGCCACTGGCCAGCCGGACGGGCCGGGCCGGCGTGTCGGCCTCGACGACGCCGATCTCGATGTCGATGGGACCGCCCTTGGGCATGGCGTCACGAGCGTTGACGACCAGGTTCACCACGACCTGCTCGAGCTTGCTGCGATCGATCAACACCGCCGGTATGTTCGCCGCGGCGTCGATGGTCATCGTGACGTGCTCGCCGATCGTCCGTTCGAGCAGCTCCCGCAGGCCGTCGAGGACCTCCTCGAGTTGAAGCCGCTGGGCCGCCGCCGGCTGGCCCCGGCTGAACAACAGGAGTTGGCGCACCAGGTCGGCCGCCCGCCGCCCGGCCACCTGGATCTCGGCGACATCGCCGCGCAGATCGGGCGGAGCGGCCCGGGAGACGAACTCGGCGTAGTTGATGATCACCGCGAGGAGGTTGTTGAAGTCGTGGGCGATGCCGCCGGCGAGCTGCCCGACGCTTTCGAGGCGCGCCGCCTGCGCCAGCGACGCCTCGAGGCGGGCTCGCGCCTGCTCCTCCTGAACCCGTTCGCTGATGTCCAGCACGGCCGCCAGCACGACCAGATCCTCGCCCTCACCGAGGATGCTGAGCGAGACGGTGACAGGGAACCGGCTCCCGTCCTTGCGGCGCGCCTCGAGGTCACGCCCGACGCCCATGGGGCGAACGCTCGGCGAACGCATGTAGTCGGCGCGGTGACGGATGTGGGTGGTGCGCAGGTCGTCGGGCACCAGCATCTCGATCGGCTGCCCGACCATCTCCGCCCGGGTGTACCCGAAGGCGTTCTCCGCCAGCGCGTTGGCGAGCGTGACCCGACCCTCCGTGTCGACGGCGATGATGGCCGCCGGAGCCAGCTCGAGGAGCTTGCGGAACCGGTCCTCGCTGCGATGCAGCTCCTCGTTGGCCGCATTGAGCTCGTCGATCTTCGCCGCCAGGCTCTCGGTGAGGACGCGCAGTTGCTCGTGCTCGGCCGCACCCGCGCCGACGGTCTCCTCCACGGCGCTATGGACCTGATCCGCGTCGAACGGCTTGGCGATCACGCGGTCGGCCCCACACGCCGTCGCCTCGTCGAGCACGCTCTGGTGGACCGGTCCGGTCGCCGCGAGCACCACCCGGGTCGCGGCCATAACCGGGTCGGCGCGAATCCGCCGCGCCAACTCGTACCCGCCGTCGTTCGCGGCGCCGTCCGTGCCGGCGGTCACCTCCGCGATGACCAGGTCGGGCGGGCGCCGAGCGATCCGGGCCAGCCCGTCGGCCGCGCCGTCCGCCACCTCGACCTGGTGCTGGCGGCCGAGGAGGCGCAGTAAGGCGTCGCGAGCATCCACGCTGCTGTCGACAACAAGGATCGTGGCCATCTCGAGAGGTCCGCCGGGGTGACCGGGGGCTGAATCGTACCAACCGTCCCTGCCGTGGTGCCTGGCCTCAGGCGCATGCGCCCTGGTAGGTACAGATGTAGGTCTGGCCGGTCGGCTTGTGCTCGACGATGTAGCGGAACTCGAAGATCTGCACCCGCCACACCGTTTCATACCCGGGCCAGTCGTACACCTCCGACGTGGGGAGGCCGGCCACGCCACAGTGCCCGTTGCTCGCCGCGAACCGGTCGAAGATCCGGCCGGGCACGAGGGCGTGCGCTCCGGTCGCCCCGCTCGCCTCGATGATCCCCCCCTGGAAGCCCTGGGCGACGGGGTTCACGGCGGCCCGGCAGTTGCTGATGCTGAACGGATCGGTCGTCGGGTAGCCGAGCGGCCCACATTCGTAGCGCATCGCGGACCAGGCCGACCAGATCGACCCGGAGGTGACGTGGGCCCGTCCACCGTCGACCTGGGGGTGGTGGTAGATCGCGCTCGATTGCACGCCCGTGTCACTCCCGCCGCCGAACACCTGGTACTGGCCGCCGCCACAGGAGACCGGGGCCGGCGTGCCCTGGTAGCGGCCCAACGACGGTGTCGCTCCGAGCGCCAGCCACTTCGACTTGATGGGGCCGGAGGTCCACTGCGAGCCGGCGACCGAGGGGCAGTTGTAGAACCGCTGCACCGTATACATGGCGCCCGAGGCGCTGTAGGAGACGCCGAAGCCCACGGCGTTGATGCCGGACCGCAGAATGTTCTCCCGGTGGGCGGCGCTGTTCATGAACGCGTTGTACACGTCGGACACGGTCCGCTGCCCCGAGGCGATGTTCTCGCTCTTCAAGCCGCAGTCGTACCAGGGCATGTTCGTGTCGTGCTCGAACTTGACGTTCTTGATGTGGGCCGAGTAGTTCCGGCTGTCCTGCTGGAGGCGCCCGTCCATGGCCAGCCCCGGGAGCCCGTTGGACGCCCGCGCGCTGTTGACCAGCTGCAGCATCTCGGCCTCGTCGTCGTGGCCGGCCTCGGCGTGGGCGGCGTGCGAAGGAAGCAGAGTCACCGCCAACACAACTGCTAGGGGGAGGAAGACGCGCTTCACCAGAGGCTCCAATCTCGGTTCCGCTCCGGCGGGCCGGATGGCTCTGGGGTCGGCGAAGTCCGACGATTGCTGAACCCCTCCCGAGCCCGTCAGCGCCAATTTGGGTCATTCGGACTA
>JBOGIC010000091.1:0-1886 GCA_050744985.1 Acidimicrobiales bacterium | reverse complement strand
ACCTCAAGCACAGACTGGAGACTCCGATGGAGAAGGTGTTCGAGATCTACATCCGCACGACGCCCGAGCGCCTCTGGGAGGCGATCACCGACGACGACATCCGCAGCAAGTACCAGTTCGGTGTGCGTGTCCGCTCCGACTGGACGCCCGGCTCGCGGTTCGAGATGAGCCACGGCAACGCCGACGGGCTCCTCGGCGAGGGTGAGAACCTCGAGGTCGACCCGCCCCGCCGGCTCGTGCAGAGCATGCGGGCCCTGTGGAGCGACGAGGCCAAAGGCGAGGGCTTGTCCCGGGTCACGTGGGACATCGAGCCCGTCGGTGACTCGTGCCGGCTCACCGTCACCCACGACCAGCTGCGCGAAGGCGCCAGCAACGAGGTCTACGGCGGGTGGCCGATGATCTTGTCCGGCCTCAAGACGTGGCTCGAGACGGGCGAGCGGCTCACGACGCCGGGCTCGCTCATGTACACCTGACACGGCACTACCGTCGGGGAAATGCAGATCGAGGGCTTGCGCCTGTGGGTCGCGGGCACCAACGCGTGGATCGTTGCCCCGGACGGCCCCGGCGGGGAGTGCGTGATCATCGACGCGCCGCCCGACCCCGAGGCGATCCTGGGCCGGCTGCGCGACCAGGGCCTGAAGCTGGTGGCGATCCTGGCCACCCACGGCCACGTCGACCACATCGGCGGCATCCCGGAGGTGGCGGGGGCCGGGTCCTCGCCGGTACCCGTGCACATCCACGACGGCGACCGCCACATGCTCCTCGACCCGATCGGCACCAGCGCCACCCTGGGCGAGCTGCTCGCCTACGAGAACATCGACCTCGACCCCCCCGAGCTGATCCTCGGCCTCGACGACGGCGAGAAGGTCTCGGGCGCCGGCATGGCGTTCACTGCCATCCATACGCCGGGCCACACGCCCGGGTCGACGTGCTTCCTCCTCGAGGTCGAAGGGCAGGGGTCTGTGCTGTTCAGCGGCGACCACCTCTTCGCCGGGTCGATCGGGCGCACCGACATGCCGGGTGGCTCACTCGAGCAGCTGCTCGACTCCATGGAGGAGAAGATCCTGCCGCTGCCCGACGAGGTACAGGTCCTCCCCGGCCACGGCGACGGCACGACCATCGGCAAGGAGCGGGCCACCAACCCGTTCATCCTGGAGCTGCTGAGGCACCTTCCCTCGTAGGCCCTCCTAGGAGCAGGCGATGCTGGTGCCCGGGGGCCTCGTCGTGGTGGGTCCCGCCGGCGGGGCGTTGATCTGGAAGGCGACCCGGCTCGTGTACTGGTCGAGGGAGAACGTGACGGCGTAGGTGCCGGGTGGCACCTGACCGGTCTCGGCCCGCTGGTCCCAGCACTGGGTGATCGACTGGGTCTGACCAGGAGCGAGGACGGGTCCGCACGGCCTCGGCTCGAAGCAGTCGTAGTGGCCCCCAATGCCCATGAGGAGCCGGCCCCCGGCCTCCTCGAAGCTGACCAACTGGGCGGACGTGCCGTAGCACGGCGACGCCCCCGTGTTGCGCACGGTGGCTGTGGCCCTGACCTGTTCGCCGGTCTCGTAGTTGCTCTTGTCGGTGGTGACGCTGTAGGCCACGACCTCCCTCGGGCAGAGGGCGAGCGCCGCGGTCGTGGTGTTTGTGCCTCCGGGGGGCACCGTCGCCGGCGGGACCGTCGTCGCCGGCGTGGTCGTCGACGGCCAGGTCGGGGGCGGGATGACGAACGTGGTGGGGACGGCCCCCGGCTCCGTCGTCGTGGGAGCGGGCGGCGGCAACGGGAACGGGACGCCCGGGATCGTGGCCAGGGTGGTCGTCGGTTCGCCGGCCGTCCCTCCGGCCGAGGCGACGTCGATGGGGCCTCCGCCATCGGCGGCGCGCACGCCGGCCGAGAGCAGGGC
>JBOGIC010000090.1:0-10360 GCA_050744985.1 Acidimicrobiales bacterium | reverse complement strand
GCAGACGATCACGGCCGTCGTGGACCGGGTCGACGTGCAGCAGGTCGTCGACGACGTCGATCTCAACGCCGTGCTCGACCGGGTCGATCTCCAGCGGCTGCTCGGACGGCTCGATCTCGATGCCGTCCTGGACCGGGTCGACATCGACGCGCTCCTCGATCGCGTCGACCTCGACGCCGTGGTCGCCCGGCTGGACACCGTCGGCCTGGCCCGGCACGTCATCGACGGGGTCGACCTGCCCGAGATCATCCGCGAGTCGACGGGCACGATGGCCACCGAAAGCGTCGGCGGGCTCCGGCTGCAGACGCTGCACGCCGACGACGCGGTTGCGCATCTGGTCGACCGGATCATCCGGCGCAACGGCCGGAAGGCGGCCACCGCCACCGACGCTTCACCGTGACCTCGCCCCCGGCGGAGCTCGAGGCTCACCAGGGCCAGCGCGCCGGGCTCGTGTCACGGTTCCTCGCCGACGCCGTCGACCTGATGGTGATCGTGGCCGCCGTCGGGGTGGCCTACTTCGCCGTCGGGGCCTTCCGGTTCGTCGTGCACGAAGGGCGGTTCCGATGGCCCGTCCCCGGCGCCGCGACCGTCAGCACGCTGGCGTGGATCCTCCTCGTGTTCTACCTGGCCCTGGGTTGGAGCGGCACAGGCCGCACAGTGGGCAAGCAGGTACTGGGCCTGCGCGTGGTCGATCGGCACGGCCGGCGCGTGCGGTTCGGCACGGCGCTGGTGCGGTCGTTGCTGTCGGTGTTGGTCCCGGTCGGCCTGCTGTGGTGCGCGATCAGCCGCGAGCGGCGATCACTGGCCGACGAGGTCCTGCGCACGTCGGTGCTCTACGACTGGCACCACCGCATCCCGCCCCACGCCTGAATCCAGGTTTCAGATCGGGTACCGGCGTGCCGACACAAGACGTGAAACGGCGAAAGGACCCCGATGACACCGCGCGCGGACAAGCGCGCCCGGGTACAGGACGAGCCTGCGGTCTCGGCCGCACCGGCCGCCGCCCAGCTCCTGCTCCGCCCGCTCCGCGCGGCTACGAGCAGCACCTGGACGTGGTCCTCGAGGGTGTAGTACGGGCCCTCCAGTAGACGCCGGTCGACCCCATGGCCACATGGGTTACGCCCAACCTTGACAGCCAGGCCCACGGCGCCAGCAGGTCTGGCGTGGTAGTGCCGACGGTCTGGATGATCTCGGCCGCGTTGGGCTTGGCTTTGGTCGCCGTCAATCGAGTCTGCTCGTCGTGCTCCGCGGCAACCAGTCCCGGGATCCCGATCAGCGTCCGCGCCAAACGCCTATGCAGGCTCCAGGCACCAAGCATCACACCACGTCGCTGGGAACGTCGCCGGCACCATTTCATCGCCCGGGGTGCCGGCCGGGCGGGCATGGGGAAACTCCAATATCAAGAGAAGATGTTCTCCAGCGATAGCGGCGGCCGGGCTGATCGCGGATGCCTCCATATCCGTGGACACCGGCCGCGGGGCGCCGCGTGGGTCTCAGGCGCGGCCGGGAGCCTGCCGGGGCTTGAGAGCCGGGGACCGACGGCCGCGGACTACACGTAGGAGCGCGACGGTCAAGCCGGTGAGGGGGACCGCCAACATCAGGAGTCGCAGGCCGGCGACCACACCAACTACCTCGCCGTTGCGCATGAGAGCGGCGACGAGCAACGCCTGGTCGAAGGCGAACTGCCACGTGCCGGTGACAATGCTGGGCAGCCGGATAGTCAACAGGACCAGGCTCGCGGCCATCAAGACAACGGTCACGAGCACCCAGACGGTCACCACGGCTCGCACCCTCGGCTTCAAGTCGCCGCCGGCGCCCCCCGAACGACCGGGCACCAGACGGGACAGTACCGGCTTGATCCGGGCGAAAAGGTCCGGCACCCCCACGAGGTCGCTCACGATGTAGTACCCGTCGAGTCGGAGGAACGGAAGAAACTGCTGTAGCACCGCCAGGTGTTGCAGGGCGACGACCACCAGCAGCGCGCCGGACCCTGTAAGACCGTAGATCGCACCCACTACGAGCATGAAAACCACGTTGAAGTAGACGCCGCCTAAGTCAGCGCGCAGCCGCCCGGCCCGGCTCAGCCGGTAGGAATCGGTCAGGTCGCTGAAGAACACCGGCCAGATCAGGTAGATCCCAACTCCCATCACTCCCGGCCGCGCCCCGCCGTACTGCGCGCCGGCGGCATGGCCCAGTTCGTGGAATCCCGCAGCCACAACAGTGAGAACACCCACCAGGAGCACGAGCGCCGGCCGCCGAATCACGTCGCCGAGTCCGGGGCCCTCTGGATGGGCGAACAGCAACCAGGCGTCCATGGTGACGAAGGCGGCCAGCACGGCACCGACGATCGGGGGAAGGAACAGCGGGCGGAAGTGGGCGGAAGTGGCTCGGACGAGTCGGTCAGGGACTACTGCGTTACGGACGGCCAGGGCGAGTACGGGCCGCGTCGGCCTCGGCCCATCGTCGGCGTCGCCCGCCAGGACGCCGAGCGGTCGGAGTTTCTGATGCACGAGATAGGCAACGTTCGCAGCGCTAACCGGTCGGTGGGCGTTCGACGTGACGAGGGCGGCGATAGCGTCGAGACTGCGCTGTCCGTCAACCTCGGCCACCACCGCGTAGAGGAGTCGGGACACGGCCACCACAACGCCATCGCGGCGACGGAGGAGGTATTGGGCTTCAGTCGACCCCGATCCCTGGTACTCGCCGAGAAGCTCGAGACCGGGCGCGAGGCGTGCCGGTGAGCGATCAGTGACGGCGGCGTCCTCGGCCGTCCGCAGGGATGAGTCGAAAGTAAGGGGGGTCATTCGATGGAACGGTGAATGGCACAGGGGGCAGCCGCGGGACTCATGACCATCGCCGGTGCCGCCGCACCGTCCGCACCCCGCGGACTGCCCCTACCTTGATGACTGCTACGCGACAGAACCCACCGAACCGGCGAGCCAGTTCGGACCGGAGGTGTCGACGTTGACGGTCACGCCGTCGATGCCAAGCAGCGGGATCCCGAGCAGCGAGATGCCCGCGAGCAGGTCGCGGCCGGGCAGCTCGGCGGCCTGCTCGTTTGCGAGCTCCTCAACACTCATTTCGATCTCAACGTTCATGGGTTGCTCCTTCGGATTTGGCTGAGGGACTCGATCGACCCTTCGAATTGAGCGTCGCACTCGTCGGACGCGACAGTCATCACCGCGAGCGGGACTCTGCGAATGCAGCCAGCCCGAATCTCGATGTTCCAGGTAGCTGCAACGGGCAGGACAATCGACTTGTTGGTCCAAGGCGACGCTGTCCGTCGACACCCCGATGTGGCCTGAGCCGTTGATGCTCGTGCGTTCGGGCTAGCTCCCAGGCTAGGCTCGACATCAGTCCGTCCTCAGCAGGAGGAGCGGCCTTCAGTCGATGCCGTAACGGCGCCTTCCGAGTCGTCAGATTCTGCCGTCGCATTCGAGCGATGGGGCTGGCGGCACGGTGGACGGGTCCGGTTGAAAGGAGCACCGCATGGATGTTGGCGACATCGTGCCGCGGATCGGCGAGCTGGTGGGCCGGGAACGCAGGGGCGCCGGCCGCACGACTCGAACGGTGTGAGCGCCCGACCAGAAGCCGTGGTCGAGAGCTACCACCGGTGACCTCCCCGACAGCGGTCGAACGCGGTCGGAGCGCGGTGTGCCCCGACCTCATGCAGTCAGCGTGGGCGGACACCCGCGACACGGTGCAACTGTGGACGCAGGGTTGTCGGAAGGTCCGCCTGGCGCTGGAGGCCGATGGTCGATCACTGTTGGTCCCCGCTGTGGTGTCCAGCCCGAGGACTGACGAGCTGGCTGACGCACACACGAACGGGCGGAGTCTTGAGGCTGATTTCGACTTCGTCGGGTACGCCTTCCATCTACCGACGTCCGACGGCCAGACCCGCAAGATCCCGCTCGAGCCGTGCTCGGTTGCCAGCTCCTCCACCGCCATGATGGCCGCCCCTCGCCGACCTCGACCCACCAGTCGGCGGAGCTGCCCGACGCCATCCCGTTCACCGAAGAAGAACAGCGCCGCTTCTGACGCCGCCGCGGCACGGGGGTTCGGGCTCGCGCTGCTCCCGCGACAAAATCTCAAGCTGCAGAACGACAATGTCGATACTACCGAGGTCAGGCTCGCGTAGACGGTCTGTTCTTGGTCTACGAAGACACATTGCGGGGGGATACTGATGCCACCTTCTCGATGGTTCGCCGTCGGGTCCGCTGATCGATCCGTGCGTGAGCCGGGATGGCACGCGGCGAATGGAGCGCTCGTTCACGACGACGCGAAGCTGTTGGTCGTCTTCTGTTCGGAGGCGCACGACCTTCCCGACTTGGTCCGCCAAATCCACCGTCGTTCGGGGGGCGTGCCTCTCATCGGCTGCTCGACGGCCGGGGAGTTCGCCACGAGCGGCGGAGGTGAGCCCAGCGTCGTCATCGCCGCTCTTGGAGGACCCGGGTTCGCGATCGAGACGGCGTGCGCGTCAGGCGCATCGAAGGATTTGCGCTCCGCCGGGGAGCGAGTCGCGCGATGCCTGCCCTCGCCCGAGAATCATCCTTTTCGAGCCTTGTTGCTGTTGACCGACGGGCTCGCGGGCGATCAACAGGAGATCGTCCGCGGTACGTACGCGGTACTAGGCGCAGGCGTGCCGTTGGTCGGCGGCTGCGCGGGCGACGACCTCAGAATGACGAAGACATTCCAGCTCTACGGCGATCAGGTAGTGACCGACTCGGTTGTCGCGGCCGGGATCGCTTCCAACGCTCCGCTCGGGATTGGCGTGCGACACGGCTGGCGCAGGGTGGGCGAGCCGATGCTCGTGACCCACAGCGGCGGCAACCACGTCTACACGCTGGACGACCGTCCCGCGCTCGACCTCTACCTTGAGCGTCTCGGCGTGGTGGAGCCAGCGACGTTGGGCGAGGGAGGTCTGACGCGACTTGCACTGACGCATCCGCTCGGGTTGAGCCGACAAGGCGGCGAGGAGCACGTGCGTTTCATCGGGGGCGCCGACTTCGTCGAGCGCTCGTTGTCGTGCATTGCGGAGGTTCCGCAGGGCGGCCTGGTCTGGCTGATGGAGGGGGACGTGGAGTCGGTGCTTTCGGCGACCGATGCCGCCTGCAGCGACGCGCTTGCGGCGCTTGATGGTCACCCGCCGCTCGGCTTGTTCGCCTTCGACTGCATCGCCAGACGTGGCGTCCTCGGCGACGATGGCATTCGAACCGAGATGGACCGGCTCACGTTACGTGCCGCTGGGGCGCCCGTCGCGGGGTTTTACACCTACGGCGAGATTGCACGCACCAAGGGCATACGCGGCTTCCACAACCAGACGCTCGTCGTGCTGTCGGTCGCCTGAGATGTCTGAGTCGGCGTGGTCCACCCAGCAACTCGCCGAGTTCGTGGCGTTTGTCTCGGCATCTGAGGACGAGGCTTCGGCGGCGCGTGCCGCGGTCGAACGCGCGGCCGAGGCACTCGACGCGGAGGTCGCCGCGATTGTGTGTGGCGGCGAGCTCGTCGCCGCCGTCGGGTACCCGGACGGCGCCGTGCCCGTCGCGGAGCTCGCCTCCGTCGCGCCCGGCGTCGCCGGCGGTGAGCTCACGATCCCCGGTGCCGGCGCCCGCCCGGCAACCGGGGTGTCCCTTCAGGACCCTCCGGGCGCCACCCTCATCTTGGCGCGGTCGGGACCCGACGGCCTGAGCCGCGAGGAAGCCAGCCTGCTGCGCGGGATGGCCCGCGTGACATCCATGACGATGCGAATGCTGCGCCTGCTCGGTGAGGAGCGCGCCGCGCGTGAGGAGGCTGATCATCACGCGGCCGAGAACGCGCGCCTGCTGACGACCCTCATGGAACGGCAGGCATTGCTGGAGCGGCTCGCGGAGGAGCAGGCAGCGCTGCGACGCGTCGCCACGTTGGTGGCCGGCCAGTCGGCTGCGGAGGACATCTTCGCGGCGGTCGCCGAGGAGGCCAGCCGGCTGCTCCGGGCAGACGGTGGCTTCGTCTGTCGCTATGAGCCTGACCGGTCCATGACCGTCATGGCTCGGCGGATCGAGGAAGGCGGCCGCGCCCCCGTTGGCATGCGGATCGGGCTGGAGGGCGGCGGCGTCGCTGACCAGGTGCTGGGGTCCGCCGGCGCGGCGCGGCTCGACAGCTACGAGGGCGTCGCCGGTCCTGCCGCCGAGCTCGCCCGTAAGCTGGGCATGCGCTCGGGGGTCGCCAGCCCGATCATCGTCGAGGGCAGGCTCTGGGGCGCGATGGTCGTCCTTCATCGCGAGCCTCTCCCTCCAGATTCCGAGGAGCGCACGGCGAACTTCACCGAACTCATCGCAACGGCCATCGCGAACGCCGAGGGCCGGGCCCAGCTCGCTGCCTCGCGGGCGCGTGTGCTCGCCACGGCTGACGAGACACGCCGCCGAATCGAGCGCGACCTGCACGACGGTGCTCAGCAGCGCCTGGTCTCGGTCGCCCTCAAGCTGCGCCTCGCGCAGTCCGCTGTGCCTCCGCCGTTCTCCAACCTTCAGGCGCAGATCGGCAGCGTGGCAGACGAGCTGGACGGGGTCCAGAACGACCTGCACGAGATCGCGAGCGGCATCCACCCGGCGATCCTGTCGAAGGGAGGATTGGCTCCCGCGCTCAAGACGCTGGTACGCCGCTCGCCGGTCCCGGTTGAGCTCAAGGTGTGCGCTGACGGTCGGCTGCCCGAGCGAGTCGAGGTCGCTGCCTACTACGTTGTCGCAGAAGCGCTCACCAATGTTGCGAAGCACGCCGAGGCGTCTATAACGCACATCGATGTCAGATCGCGAGATGGTGTGCTCGAGCTCTGTGTACTCGACGACGGTCTCGGCGGCGCGGATCTCGCCAGCGGATCCGGCCTCCTAGGCCTCGCCGACCGTATCGAGGCACTGGGCGGGACAATGCGGGTGCTGAGCCCCAAAGGCAAAGGCACGTCCCTACTCGTCACCCTTCCCGTTGCACAGCGCTGACTCTCGGAGCGCCGCAACCGTCACCGCATCATCGTTCGGTAGCTGTGGGCTGCTTGGTGTCACGTGCGGAACGAGGAAGTGCCGAACGCCCCTCGCCTTCGTTGATCGCAGCTGAATGACCACGATCACGGCCGCGACGGCCGCCTCCCGGCCGCCTCGAGGAACGACCATAGATAGCCGGCAACGGCTGAGCCCCGGGCGGGCGTGGGTGCCGGCGACGGTGGCGAGGACGGCGCGCGCGGCTGCGATCCGATCTGCTGGGCGGGGCGTCATAGACCACCGGCTACGTCCTGTCGACGGGCCTCGACGCCCGCGGTGACGGCCACGGACGCCGGTCGGGAAGGCGATTCTCACAGCGAGCACATCGACCGGGTAGGCTGCTGCCGTCGAGCCACCCACATGAAGACGACCATCACGGTCACGGTTGCCGGCACGAGGCGACGCCGGTGAGCACGGCCCGGTGGTGCAACCCGGTGTGCATGTACAGCGAGATGAAGTGCACGTAGCCCGCGAGCACGGCGCCCATCACCAGCACGGCGACGAGAGCGGCGCGGCGGGCGCTGTCGGCGAGGAAGATGAGCGCGGCATCGGCGCCACCACCTGCGCTCGACGACGAACGCCATGGGCCAGAAGCACGGCCAGGAGGAGCGCACCGACCGCCAGTGGGGCGCCGAAGCCTGCTGCTGACTCTCGCTCAGGCTGTAGATCAGGGCCGCGACCAACGCGGAGCCCGTCACGGTCGAGACGGCTGCGCTGAGCAGGGGTGTCGCGCGGCAGCAGACGCACCGGCAGCGCCGACAGCACACGACGATGGGCGAGTACACCAGGAGGATCGCCCGCCAGCCGAATGAGATCGTGAGCAGCCCTCCGAGCACGATTCCCGCCATCGCCCGGCCGTGCCGCCCCTGGGAACACGCCAGGGCCCGTGTGCGGGGCGATCTCCGCTGAAAAATTGCGGTGAGCAGAGCCAGCGCCGACGGGCAGTGAGGGCAGCACTCGCGCCCTGCACGAACCGCCACCAGATGACGCCTGGCCGGCGACTGGGAGAGGCTGGCATCCAGGGATGACACTCCAGAAGCGACAGGCCCGCGAGGGCACTGGTCGGTCGCCGACCAAGGTCGACGGCCCGGCCACCAAAAGGGGGAGCGGAACGTGAGCGCGTACCCGATCACGATCGAGCGCAGGTGGGCGTGAGTGAACTGGAGCTGACGTCGGATCGTCGGCAGGGCGACGTTGACGATGCTGAAGCACAGCTGCAAAGACCGACTGGTCGGCGCAGATCAAGGCAGCGCCGAACCCGTGGCGCGGACGGCTGTCGGCAGCGTGGCGCTCTTGGCCATGGTCCAGCCGGGGCGAGCCTGATCATCTGATCGTCTCCTGTCAGCGATTCGGGTTGGCTTCGGTGATCGACTCTTCGAGGTGATCGTCGCTCCCACCGGGTCGCCGGTCGTCACGGCCAATGGGGACCTTCGGATGCATCAAGCCGGAATCTCGACCTTCCATTTAGCTGCAACGCGGCAGACGGTCGCTCTTTGTCGGCGCCTCTGCGTCCGCGGCAGTCGTCGCCCCCAGGGTCGAGAATTCAGGGGTGCCGACACCGTCAGGGTCGATAATTCAGGGGTGCCGACACCGCCAGGGACAGCCGAAACGGCGCCAGAGAGTCAAAGCGGGCCCCGAGTCGTGCTCGCAGACGACGATGTCCTGCTGCGCGAGGGCCTCGCCAGCTTGCTCGACCGGTCGGGGTTCGACGTCGTCGGCCAAGCAGCGGATGGGGCCGAACTCCTCGCCCTGGTCCGTTCGACCAAGCCGGAGGTGGCGATCGTCGACATCCGGATGCCACCGGCGCACGCTACTGAGGGTCTCGAGGCGGCGCGGGTGATACGCGAGGAACTGCCCGACATGGCGATCATCGTGCTGTCCGCGCACGTCGAGGTGGACGAGGCGATGGAGGTGTTGGCCGGCGGTGAGCGCCTCGGCTATTTGTTGAAGAGTCGAGTGACGGATGTGGCGGAGTTCATCGACACGGTCAAGCGGATCACCGCTGGCGCCTCCGTGGTGGACGCATCACTGGTGCAGGAACTCGTCAAGGCACGCCGTCGGCGTGATCCGCTCGACGTCCTGTCGCCGCGCGAGCGGGAGGTGCTCGGCCTGATGGCCGAGGGCGGGTCCAATGCGGGCATTGCTCGCCGGCTTTTCGTCTCCGAAGGCACCGTCGAGAAACACGTCCGCAGCATTCTCAGCAAGCTCAACCTGCCGGAGAGCGAGACCGATCATCGACGGGTGTTAGCAGTCCTCAGGTTCCTTGAAGCCCGCTAGCCCGACCAGGTCCCGCTAGCCCGATCAAGTTGTGTCGGTTCCCTTGCGGTCGAGCAGCTCGACGATCGCACTTGCTGACAGCCGCGCCTTCGACACGTAACCGATCGCCGCACTGTCGTCGATGAGATCCTCGAAGTCCTGCTGGGGATCGGCCGAGATCAGGACCACCCTCCTCCGCCGACCCGTTGCCGGGTTGAGACGTTCTGCCACGTCGAACCCGCTCTCCTCTCCCAGGTCGACGTCGACGAGCACGACATCAGGGTTGTGCTCCTCGGCGGTACGGAGCGCCTCGGCACCGGTCGAGGCGACGCCCACGACGGTGATCCCCTCGCGCTCCAACACGCAGCGGGCCGTCCCGAGGAACTCGACATTATCGTCAACGATCACGGCGCGCACTCTCATCCGTTCTCAGTATGCCCGCTCGATTGGGCCTACGACTTCGAAAGCACCCTGGTCGCACCACGTCCGCCACGCGCACCCTGAAGCCACCGTGCGCGTACGCTCCGCCAGGGTGCTCACCGACCGGGATACCACCTCGACGAAAGTGAGCGCCTCGTCGTCCGAGGCAAGCTCGCGTGCGGCTGGGGACGCGGCGTGGGCTCGGTGTCACGCTCGCCTCAGGCATACCGTCGACCACGTCGACTTGGATCGAGACCGGAACGACCGGGCCGTCGCGTCATGATCATGATGCTCAACGGGACATCGGGCTGGTCACGGTCTGCCAGGGTCACGATCCAGCCAAGGCCCATGACCACCTGGGGCCCAAGGACACGTGTGTAGAAGACCTTGGCCTCCTCCAGTGACTTCTTGAGGTCCGGCACTACTCGGCTGACCGGCATCCTCGTTCGCTGGCTGCTGATCCGAAAATGACTGGTGTTACGTGAGCGCGTGGGCGCGCCAGACCGGGGTGCGGGGGCGGAGCCCCGCTCGAAACGAAGTCCCGAGCTATGGCGGGTTCAGGCGGCGGGGGTGAGGGTGACGCGGTGCCCGAGGACCTCGAGCTGATGGACGAGGTTGCGGGTCCGACGCTGGGTGTTGACGGCCGTGGTGTAGAAGTCGGCACCGAGGTCGTG